>NZ_DBMDHH010000075.1:0-10264 GCF_057433415.1 Anaerotruncus sp.
CCGCCCGTCCGGCAGCGTCACCGCCTCCCCCGCGTGCAGCGTGCGGTAGAGCGGTTTGGGGATTCCGAGCGCCTCGGCCTTTTGCGGGTTGAAGACCGGCTTGCGGGCCACCCGCACCCGGTAGCCGTAGCAGGGGATGCGGTGCTTGAGGAGGAGGCTGGAGACGGTCAGGCCGTCCCAGCCGTCCAGCGCGTCCCCGGCGCCCAGCTCGACGAGCTCGACCGGGTAGGGCACCGGCGCGATCATCATCAGGGCGGGCACGACGTACCGCAGGCCGGGCGGCCCCGCGATCGTGAGCGGGGTGGTCTTGCCGCTGTTGCCCGCCGAGAGCAGCAGCCCGGGCAGCCCGGCGACATGGTCGGCGTGGTAGTGGGTGATCAGCAGGGTGTCCAGCCGGCTCAGCCGGCACCCGGCCGCCCGCAGCGCGAGCTGGGTCCCCTCGCCGCAGTCAATGAGCAGCGCGCGGCCCTGGTATTCCATCCAGCAGCAGGTGAGCCAGCGGTTCCCCAGCGGCATGAAGCCGCCCGTCCCCGGCAGACAGACCGACAGCATCCAAATTCCCCCTTTCTCCGCGGATATTCCTATTATAGCACGGCGGGGGGCGGTCTTTCCTCCCGCGGTTGACTTTTCAGGCAAAATGATGCAGAATGTGATTAAAATATGTGGCTCATCTGGAAGGATCGTGCATCAAAACGCGCCTTTCCGCACACCTATTAGAAAGAAGCGGCGCGGAGGACGGCTTTGCGTTCCCGCCCGCCCGAATCGACACCACCGCAGCATGAAGAAAGAAAGGATTTCGATCAAAATGTCTGTCAAACGGATTACCGCAATCTGCCTGGCGCTCGTCATGATGCTCTCCCTGGCAGTCGGCGCGTCTGCGGCATCAAACTACAGCCTCAAGGTCCAGAATAAGTATGTCCAGTTTTACAGGGGAGGAAGCCTCACCGGGTCCTATCTCTCCAAGGACGGGGCGGTGTCCCTCACCTCGAGCAAGGGCGACCTGCTCGTCTGCTTCACCGACTCGACCGGAAAGTCCCGCCGGATCACGCTGGGCAGCCAGTCCGACCTGAGCGTCACCGGCTCGCTTCCCTCGCTTTCCCTCTCCAAGACGCTTGACAGCGACGTTCAGGTGACCATCGGCGGCACGGTCGGCACGCTGACCGTAGCGGGCGCCAACAAGGTCACCGTCTCGCGCGGCGCGACGGTCACGACCGCCAAGCTCACCAGCAGCAAGGCCAAGCTGACCGCTTCGAGCGGCTCCAGCGTTAAATCGGTGACCGCCGTGACCAAATCGTCCGTCTCGGGCACCGTCGGCTCCCTCAAGACGGGAAGCGGCAGCGATTCGGACAGCACGAGCGGTTCCTCCGCCCTCAAGCTGAGCACCCGGACGATTGACGCCGATTACGGCGACAGGCTCAGCTCGCTTCAGGACGACCTGGAGGAAAACGTCACCGCCTCCTATAACGGCCGCAAGGTGTCGGGCAGGGTGAGCTGGGTCTCCTCCGGCAGCACCGCGATCCGCCGCAGCGGCACCGTGCGCTTCCTCTTCACCCCCGACAGCAGCAGCTACAAAAAGACCTACGGCTCGATCTACATCGACGTGGACGGGGGCGACGACGATGAGGACAGCAGCACGAGCAGCACCGGCGTCAAGCTGACCACCAAGACGATCCGCGCCGATTCGGGCGACCGCCTGCGCGACCTGGAGGACGACCTCGAGGACAACGTGAAGGCCACCTACGACGGCAAGACGATCTCGGGCGAGGTGAGCTGGGATTCCTCCCGCTCCACCGTCGTCAAGAAGAGCGGCAGCTACAAATTCGTCTTCGAGCCGGACAGCAGCCGGTATAAGACCACGACCGGCACCATCCGCATCACCGTGGACGGCGATGACGATGACGGCGATGACGACGTCGAGCTGCGCATCGGCTCGATCAACGTCAAGAACACCACCACCCGCCTGCGCAGCCTCGTGAGCGAGCTTGAGGACGAGGTCGACGCCTACGACGACGACGGCGACCGCATCAGAGGCGAGGTCAAATGGGTCTCCGACACCACCCGCGTGACCAAGACGGGCTACTATGAGTTCTACTTCATCCCCGACAGCAGCAAATACGACCGGGTGCGCGACGAGATCAAGATTACCGTCAACGGCAGCGGCTCGAGTTCGAGCAGCAAGAAGCTGACCCTCAAAACCGACAGCTTCAAGGCCGACAAGGACGACCGCCTCTACTACTACGAGGACAAACTCGAGGACAACGTCACCGCCCGCAACAGGGACGGCGACAAGGTGAGCGGCAAGGTCAAGTGGGTCGACGAGAGCGCCCGGATCACCAAGACGGGCAACTACGACTTCTACTTCATCCCCGACAGCAGCAAGTACGAGAAGACCCGCGGGCAGATCAAGATCACCGTCAGCGGCAGCGGCAGCGGCGCGGTCCACTTCAACACCTCCTCCTTCCGCGCGGACAAGAACGACCGGCTCTACGAGTACGACGACGAGCTCGAGGACAACGTGCACGCCTACAATTCGGACAACGACCGGCTGGACGGCGATTTCGAGTGGGTCGACGAGGACACCAAGATCACCAAGAGCGGCTACTACAGCTTCTATTTCTATCCCGACAGCAGCAAATACGACCGGACCAAGGGACAGATCAAAATCAACGTCCGCTGACAAACGAACGAAAAAAGGCGGCCCGCGCTCAGCGGGCCGCCTTTTGGATTCCCGGGGACTATTTTACGTCGAAGCGGTAGATGGTCGTGTGGTCGTAGGGCTCGCCCGCCCGCAGGACGGGATTCGGCCACTCGGGGTGATTGACCGAGTCAGGCGCGAACTGCGTCTCGAGGCAGAGGCCCCCCCGTTTCTCATAGTAGCAGCCCTCCTTGCCGAGCTGGGTGCCGTCGATGAAGTTGCCCGAATAGAACTGCACGCCCGGCAGGGTCGTCAGGCAGGTCATATGCCTTCCGCTCGCCTCATCCCACATTTCGGCGCAGGGGCCGAGCTCGCCCGCGGGGGAATTGAGCACCCAGTTGTGATCGTAGCCGCCGCCGTAGTTGAGCGGGAGATAATCCGCGTCGATCCGCTCCCCGACCCTGTGGTAATCGCGGAAGTCCATCGGCGTGCCCTCCACCGGCAGGACCCTGCCGGTCGGGATGCTCTCGGCGTCCGCCTCGGTGAAATGGTCGGCGTAAATTTTCAGCCGCTGGCCGAGGATCGTGCCCGAGTTGTGGCCCGCGAGGTTGAAGTAGGCGTGGTTGGTGAGGTTGCAGACGGTGTCCGCGTCGCTCGCCGCCTCGTAGTGCAGGACCAGCTCGTTCCGGTCGGTGAGGGTATAGGTCATCGTGACGCTCAGGGCGCCGGGGTAGTGTTCCTCCCCGTCGGGGCTCACCAGCCGCAGGCGCAGCGCCTGCCCCTCCTCGCAGGAGATCACCTTACCGGCCCACAGCTTCTGGTCAAAGCCGACCGTGCCGCCGTGCAGGTGGTTGACGCCGTTGTCGTTGAGCGCGAGCTGGTACTCCTTCCCGTTGAGGGTGAACCGGCCCTTGCCGATGCGGTTCGCGCAGCGGCCCACCGCCGCGCCGAGATAGTATTTGTTCACCTTGTAGCCCGCGTAATCCCCGTAGCCGAGAATGACGTCGGCCAGCTTTCCATCACGGTCGGGCGCGAGGACCGACACGAGGTGGCCGCCGAAGTCGGTCGCGGACACCTGCATGCCGTTTTTGTTCCGCATCGTATAAAGGGTCGACTGTCCCAAGTCGGTCATCAAATAGGGGGCCTGGGTGATCGTTGTCATCTCTACCGCTCCTTCTCCTCATCTCTGTCATGGACTGCGAACATGCTTCTATTATAGGCGCGTTTGCCCGGAAAGTAAAGCAGCCCGCCAAACGGCGGGCCGCTTTTTATTCCGCCGTCCCGGCGGGGGCGGTTTCATTTTTCTCCGTGTCCCGGGCCTCCCGGCGCGACGCGATCACGATCAGGGTGCCGCGCGCGACCTCGATGCGCGCCGTATCGGCGGAAAACTCGTTGCTCACCCCGATCGGCATCGACGGGGAGAGCCGCGCCCCGGTGAGCGGGTATTCCACCCCGCGCAGCGTCACGCCCTCACATTCCCCGGCGGCGAAGACCGACAGATACCATCCCTCCATGCGGGGCAGCTCGAGCGCGCCGTCCCTGACCGCCCAGGCGCGGTTATCCGCCGAAAGGATGACTCCCCGCGCGCCCTGCGTGCAGAGCCAGCAGAGGGCCTGCAAATTGGCGACCGTGTGGTCGAGCCTGCCGCCCAGCGCGCCGACGATCACGAACTCCCGGCAGCCGCGGCCCAGCCCCAGCCGCAGCCCCGTCATCGTGTCGGTGTCGTCCTTGCGCACGGGGGTGCGCACCACTTCGACGTCCGGGGCGATCTCCCCGCCGTAGGAGTCGAAGTCCCCGACCGCGAGGGCGGGCTTCAGCCCGAGCCGCAGCGCGGCGGGATAGCCCGCGTCGCACGCGATCACGAGGTCGCCCGGCGCGGCTTTCAGTTCCACGCCGGCGCGGTCCCCGGACGGCCCGCCCGCGACCAAGAGACAGCGGCCCGTCCCCCTGGGGGCGGGCCGTCTCTTTACGCGCATGCAGTCGGGCGGGTTGGGGCGCGTCTTATGGAAGGCGATGCACGCTTCGCAGTCCCCGTGGCGGGGGCAGTCTCGCGGGCAGGCGCAGTCGGGATTCTTCGGCATCATTTTTTCTCCTGTGGGTCCTTCAGTTCCCATTCCTTCAGCTTCTTCGCGTCTTCATAGAGCGCGCGGTAGCTCGCGTGGCGCGACGGGTGGATCTTCCCCTCCCGCAGCGCCTCGAGCACGGCGCACCCCTTTTCCACCGTGTGGGAGCAGCCGGTAAACCGGCAGTTCCCCGAAAATTCAGCGAATTCCGGAAAGCAGCCGGCGAGCTCCTCCTTGCGGATGATCTCGTACCGTTCGAGGTCGACCGCCGAAAAGCCCGGCGTGTCGGCGATCCAGCCGTCCTCCCCGATGGGATAGAGCTCGACGTGGCGGGTGGTGTGCCTGCCGCGGCCGAGCTTGCGGCTTGTCTCCCCCGTCGCGATCGACAGCCGCCCGTCGATGCGGTTGAGTAAGCTCGATTTGCCCACGCCCGTGTTGCCGGAAAAGGCGCTGATCCCGTGGGAGAGCGCCGCGCGGATCTCTTCGAGGCCCTCGTCGCTCTGCCGGGAGACGGCGAACACCGGGATGCCGACCGTCCGGTAGATCTCCTCGAGCGCGTCGGGTCCGCCGAGGTCGCTCTTGGTGATGACGAGCATCGGGCGGATCTCCTTGTGGCAGGCGATCGCCATCAATTTATCGATGACAAGCGCGTTGGGCGCGGGGTCGGAGACCGAGGCCACGATCACAAAGGTGTCGACGTTGGCCAGCGGCGGGCGCACGAGGGCGTTTTTGCGGGGCAGGATCGCCGTGACGTATCCGGACGCCTCCCCCGTCGGCTCGAGCTCGACGCGGTCCCCGACCAGCGGGCTCACCCCCTCCTTGCGGAAGAGGCCGCGCGCGCGGCACTCATGGAGGGCGCCGTCCGCCTGCACGTAATAAAAGCCTCCCGTCGCCTTGACGATCAGTCCTGTGCGCTTGTCCATCGCCGTTACTCCGCGAAGTCGGACGAGTAGTCGTCCAGCAGGTAGTAGCCGTTCTCGTCGAAATCGAGGTCGTAGACCTGGTAGAGCTCGCCGTCGAAGTAGATCTTGACCGACGCGTAGCCCTCGCCGGTGAAGTAGGCGGGCCACCTGCCCAGCTCGGCCGGGTTAACCGTCTCCTTCTGCACCTCGGTGCCGTCCTGCGTCGCCGTCATCTCGACCATCCGGTCGACCCCCGCGGGCAGCGGGATGATGAGGCGCAGGCGCTTGTTCGACTCCGCCGTGCCCGCGATCGTGATGTCGACCGGCGTGCGCGGCGACACCTGGGAGTCCTCCGCCGGGCTCTGGCTGACGACGAGGCCGTTCATCGCCTCGTCCTCGTAGTCCTCGTCGTAGGTGATCTTGCCCACCAACAGGCTGCGCTGCTGGAGCAGGAGCTTGGCGTCGTCGAGGCTGATCCCCTCGAGCGGGGGCACCGTCACCAGCTTCTCCTCGCGGCCCATGCTCTTATAGACGGTGACGATGTCGCCCGCCGCCACCTGGTCCCCCTCGGAGGGGATCGTCTGCACGACGCTGCCCGCCGGGACGGTGTCGCTGTACATCTGCTTGGGGTCGGCCGTCAGCCCCCACTCGGTCAGCTTGGCGACGACCTGCTCGTAGTCCTGGCCCGAAAAGTCGGGCAGCGTGACCATCTGCTTGCCCTTGCTGATCTTGACGCGGATTTCCGAGCCGACCTTGACCGTCGTGCCCTCCTTGGGGCTCTGCTCGTAGATGACGCCCTTGTCATAGTCGGTGTTGTAGACCGGGTCGTCCTCCGGGACGATCTCGAACTCCTCGTATTTGGGGGAGACGCGCACCACGTCGTATTTTTCTCCCACGAGATTGGGGACCTTCTTGTCCTCGACGCTCGCGAAGGGGTTGTTGAGGTAGATCATCCAACCGATGAAGGCGGCCGACACGATGACGAAGGCGGCCGTCACCCCCGCGAGCACCGGGATGACCGGGGCGCGGCGGGGCTTGTCCTTTTTCTTTTTCTCCTTCTTGCCGCGGCGGGCGTTCTGGATGGCGTCGGAATATTTGCTGTCGTCGTGCGCGAGGGGCGCGCTGAGGTACTTGTACTCGAAGGAGATGGAGGGGTCGCGCTTGAATTCGTCGATGTCGCGGAGCATCTGCGCCGCCGACTGGTAGCGCTTGCCCGCGTCCTTCTCCATCGCGTGCATCGTGATCTCCTGGAGGCCCTCGGGGATCGAGGGGTTCACTTCGCGGGGGAGCACCGCCTTGGACTGGATCTGCTTGAGCGCCACCGACACCGGCGTGTCCGCCTCGAAGGGCACCTTGCCGGTGAGCATCTCATAGAGCATCACGCCCACCGAATAGATGTCGGTGCGCGCGTCGATCGTGTCGCCCGCCGCCTGCTCGGGGGAGATGTAGTGCACCGAGCCGATCGCCTTGTCGGTGAGGGTGCGCGTCTCGCTGCGCGCGAACCGCGCGATGCCGAAGTCGGTGATCTTGATCGTGCCGTCCGAGAGGAGCATGATGTTCTGCGGCTTGATGTCCCGGTGGACGATCCCCTTGTCGTGCGCGTGCTGGAGGGCCCGCAGGATCTGGACGGTGAAATGCACCGCCTCCTTCCACTTGAGGACCTTCTCCTGCTCGATGTATTCCTTGAGAGTGATGCCGTCGATGAACTCCATCACGATCGACTGGAGCCGGTCGGAAAAGCTCACGTCGTACACCCGCATGATGTTGGGGTGGTTCAGCACCGCCATCGCCTTCGATTCGTTCTTGAACCGGCGGCGCATGTCGGCGTTGTCCATATATTCCTCGCGCAGAATCTTGACGGCCACGATCCGGTCCTCGATGGTGTCGTACGCCTTGTAGACGTTCGCCATCCCGCCGATGCCGATGATCTCCATGATCTCATATCTGCCGTCGAGCTTCTTGCCCAGATATTTATCCATCTGAATTGTCCTCCCGCTTATTTCGCGACAACGACGGCCGTGATGTTGTCCGGCCCGCCCGCCTTGTTCGCTTCGTCGATCAGCAGGAAGATGTCCTGCTCGCTTGCGCACGTGGTAATGAGCTCCATATGTTCCTCCGGCGGCGCGTAGTTATAGAGCCCGTCGGTACAGAGCAGCAGCCTCCCCGACGGGAAGGGCTGTTCCATGTACTCCACTTCCACCGTCCGCTCCACGCCCAGCGCGCGGGTGATATAGTTGCGTTTCGGGTGGCTGCGCGCCTCCCGTTCGGTGATCTCGCCGCTCTCGATGAGCAGCTGCACCACGCTGTGGTCCCGCGTGATCCGCCTCAGGGGCCCGCCCTCCGCCGCCAGGTAGGCGCGGCTGTCGCCCGCGTGCGCGATATAGAGCATGTCTCCCAGCAGCACCGCCGCGACCACCGTGGTCCCCATGCCGCGCAGCCTCTCGTCCGCCGCGCCCATGTCGTAGATCACCGCGTTGGCCGCCGTGACCGCCGAGAGCAGCAGCGGCTTCACCGAGGCCGGGAGGGGATGCGCCGCCAGCCCGCGCGAAAGCGCCTGGCCGATGATCTCCACCGCCCGTGAGGAGGCGATGTGGCCGCCGTTTTCGCCGCCCATCCCGTCGCACAGCACGACATAGGCCGTGGACGCGTCGACGATCTCATGGACATAGGCGTCCTGGTTCGTCGCACGCACACAACCCTTGTCGGTGCCGCCAAATATCCGTATCAATTGAAATCCCCCTTTTCCGCGCGCGGCGTCCTGCCTCGAATCGCCCGCCGCGGCTCATGTCCGCCCCGCGGACCCGGCCCTATTCCCGCGCGGCGTCCTGCCGCCGCAGCTGCCCGCAGGCCGCGCTGATGTCCGCGCCCAGCTCCCGGCGGATGGTCGCGTTGACCCCCAGCCGCTGCAGCTCGTGCTGGAACCGCTCGATCGCGGCGCGGTCCCCCCGCCGGTAGCCCGTCTCCGCGACGGGGTTCACCGGGATGAGGTTGACGTGCGCGCCCATGCCGCGCAGCCGCGCGGCAAGCTCCGCCGCGTGCTCCGGCGCGTCGTTCACGCCGGCGATCAGTGCATATTCAAACGAAATCCGCCGCCCGGTGGCTTCAAAATAGTCGCGGCAGGCCTCCAGCAGGCGGTCGATATGATACTTTTTGTTGATTGGCATGGAAAGATTCCGAATCGTATCATTCGGCGCGTGCAGCGACACCGAGAGGGTGAGCTGCAATTTCCGCTTTGCTAGCTCGTAGATCCGGTCGACCAGCCCGCAGGTGGAGAGGGAGACGTGCCGCAGGCTGAGGCCGAGCCCCCGCGCGTCCGAAAGGTTCTCCAGAAACGCCATGACATTGTCGAAGTTGTCGAGCGGCTCGCCGATGCCCATGAGCACGACGCCGTCCACCCGCTCGCCGCTGTCCGCCTGCGCGGTGTAGACCTCGTCGAGCATCTCGGAGGCGGTCAGGTCGCGCATCCGGCCGGCCAGCGTCGACGCGCAGAATTTGCAGCCCATCCGGCACCCCACCTGCGTCGAGATGCAAAGGGAGTTCCCGTGGCGGTAGCGCATCAGCACCGCCTCGACGCAGTTGCCGTCCCGCAGCTCATACAGGTATTTTACCGTACCGTCTATGTTGGAAACAAGTCTTTTTTTGATACGGATGGCGTTTATGTAGAACTTTTCGTCAAGCTGACCGCGCAGGGAGGCCGGGAGATTGCTCATTTCGGCAAATGTGGACACCCTTTTTTCGTGCAGCCAGCCGAAAATCTGCCCCGCGCGAAAGCGCGGCAGCCCCAGCTCCGCGACCGCCGTTTCCAGTTCCGGGAATGTATAGGATTTCAGGTCCAGCCCGCCCATTCGTTCACCGCCCCGCAGTCAAAATGTTTGGCCCGATCACCGCCGCTCGAGGCAGGCGGTGAAAAAGCCGTCGGTATCCTCCCGCTCCCCCGTGTGGGTCTCCTGCGAGATCAGGCCGAAGCCCCCGTTCTCCGCGAGGAACCGCTCGACGACCCGCTCGTTTTCCGCCGGAAGCAGCGTGCAGGTGGAATAGACCAGCCGCCCGCCGCTCCTAAGGTATTGTGAGGAGGTTTGCAGGATTTTATACTGGATTTCCGGCAGATTCTGGATGCTCCCGGGGGGCTTGTACTTGATCTCCGGCTTGCGGCGGATGACCCCGAACCCCGAGCAGGGCACGTCGCAGAGCACCCGGTCGAATTCCCCGAGCGCGGGGTCGAAGATTCCCGCGTCCCCCGCCGAGGCGGTGACGATCGACACGCCCAGACGGCGCGCGCCCTTTGCCACCAGATCGGCGCGCTTTTGGTGCAGGTCGCGCGCGACCACCTCTCCGCGGTTTTCCATCCGCTCGGCGATCGTGAAGGTCTTGCCGCCCGGCGCGGCGCACGCGTCAAGCACCCGCTCGCCCGGCAGCGCGCCAAGCGCCTCGGCGCAGAGCTGGGAGGCGCGGTCCTGCACGTGGAAGAGCCCCTCCGCGAAGGCGGACAGCGTCTCGACGGCGAGCCTGCCCCGCACCGCCACGCAGCCGCCGGGCGGCGCGGCCGGGACGGCTTCCGCCCCCTCCGCCGCGAGCCGCCCGCAGAGCGCCTCCGGCGTGGTCCGCAGGGTGTTGGCGCGCAGGTAGACGGGCGCCTTGCCGAGCGAGCCCGCGAGCATCCGCAG
>NZ_DBMDHH010000076.1:0-9694 GCF_057433415.1 Anaerotruncus sp.
TTTCTTTTTTCATAGGATTACGACCAATTTCCGGAAAATAACGAATTAACTTTTGCGGGGCGATTGTGTAAAATTGGACACAGGCAATAAAAATATTCGGACGGTGCGTCCGGATTTTGTTCAACAGTCAAACTGAAGGAGGTCATTTCATGAGTTATCCGAAAATTGGCATCCGGCCGGTCATCGACGGCAGGTGGGGCGGCGTCCGCGAGAGCCTCGAAAACCAGACGATGGGCATGGCTTACGCGGCGGCGGAGCTGATCTCGAAGAACCTTACATATCCCGACGGCACCCCGGTCCAGTGCGTCCTCGGCTGCACGACGATCGGCGGCGGCGCGGAGGCGGCCAAGGTGGCCGAGCAGTTCTCCACCGAAAACGTTG
This sequence comes from Anaerotruncus sp., assembly GCF_057433415.1. Classification (NCBI taxonomy): domain Bacteria; kingdom Bacillati; phylum Bacillota; class Clostridia; order Eubacteriales; family Oscillospiraceae; genus Anaerotruncus; species Anaerotruncus sp. The sequence goes on from NZ_DBMDHH010000076.1 coordinate 382, forward strand.
TGGCGACCCTGTCGGTCACCCCCTGCTGGTGCTACGGCAGCGAGACGATGGACCTCGACCCGCTGACCATCAAGGCGGTCTGGGGCTTCAACGGCACCGAGCGCCCCGGCGCGGTCTACCTCGCGGCGGCCATGTCCGCCCACGCGCAGCGGAATCTGCCCGTCTTTTCGATCTACGGCCACGACGTGCAGGACGCCGACGACACCTCGATCCCGGCGGACGTGTCGGAGAAGCTGCTGCGGTTCGCGCGCTGCGCCGTCGCGGTGGGGCTCATGCGGGACAAGGCGTACGTCAACCTCGGCGGCGTCGCGATGGGCATCGCCGGCTCCAACTGCAACGCCGACTTTTTCCAGAAATATCTGGGCATCCGCGCCGAGTGGGTCGACATGACCGAGATCGTCCGCCGCATCACGCTGGAGATCTACGACCATGACGAGTATGAGAAGGCGCTCAAATGGGTCAAGGCCAATTGTAAGGAGGGCTTCGACTGCAACGCCGGCAAGAACCTGCCGGAGGTCATCACGAAATCCAAGGTCGTCCCGGCCGACAAGGACTGGGAGTTCATCGTCAAGCAGACGCTCGTCTGCCACGACATCCTGTACGGCAATCCCAAGCTCGCCGAGATGGGCTGGCACGAGGAGTCGCTCGGCCGCAACGCGATCGCGGGCGGCTTCCAGGGGCAGCGCCAGTGGACCGACTGGCTCCCGAACGGCGACTTCATGGAGGCGATCAACAACAGCACCTTCGACTGGAACGGCAAAAAGTGCCCGACCGTGCTCGCCACCGAGAACGACACCTGCAACGGCGTCGCCATGCTCTTTGAGGCGCTGCTGACCAACCGCGCCCCCGTCTTCGCCGACGTGCGCACCTACTGGAGCCCCGAGGCGGTCGAGCGGGTGTGCGGACGCCGCCCGGAGGGCGTCGCCGCCAACGGCTTCCTGCACCTCATCAACTCGGGCGCGGCGGCGCTCGACGCCACCGGCGTCTCGAAGGACGAGAGCGGAAACGGCTGCATGAAGCAGTGGTTCGACGTCACCGATTCCGACATCGAAGCGATGCTCGGCGCGACCGACTGGTGCCGCGCCAACTATGAGTACTTCCGCGGCGGCGGGTTCTCCTCCCACTTTAAGACCCACGCGGAGATGCCTGTCACCCTCGTGCGCTTCAACCTCGTCGACGGGCTCGGCCCGGTGCTTCAGCTCGCCGAGGGCTGGACCGCCCTGCTGCCCGACGACATGCACGAAAAGATCGACCTGCGCACCGACCGCACCTGGCCGACGACCTGGTTTGCCCCCCGCCTGACCGGAAAGGGCGCTTTCAAGGACGTCTACAGCGTCATGGCCAATTGGGGCGCGAACCACGGCGCTTTCGTCTACGGGCACATCGGCGCGGACCTCATCACGCTGGCCTCGATGCTGCGCATCCCCGTCTCGCTCCACAACGTGGAGGACGACGCGGTCTACCGCCCGCACACCTGGGCCTCCTACGGCACCCGGGACCTCGAGTCGGCGGACTACCGCGCCTGCGAGCAGTACGGGCCGCTCTACCGCTGAGAAAACAGATAAGAGGGGGCGGCGGACTGCCGCCCCCTTTTGACAGATGACAAGCCATCATATTCGGCAAGTCCCCGCCTGACCGAAAGGGAGGGGGCGTGTGTGTGGGAACCGTCAGGTTCCTACCGCGCGTTGAGCGAGCGCGGCGAGCGGGGAACCCTGCCGCGGCGGCTTCATCTTGCCGAACATGTTCGGCAAGATGAAGGAGGAATTGCGATGTTAAAGGGCATCCCCAGCGTCCTGCCGCCCGAGCTGCTCAAAATCCTGATGGAGATGGGCCACGGCGACACGATCGTGATCGGCGACGGCAATTTCCCGCACGCCGCGATGGCCAAACGCCTCGTGCGCTGCGACGGCAACGGCGTGCCGAAGCTCCTCGACGCGGTTTTGCGGCTCATGCCGCTCGATTCCTACAGCGAGTACCAGGTGGGGCTGATGGAGGTCGTCCCCGGCGACCCCTGCAAGCCGGTCATCTGGGACGAGTACCGGGAGATCATCAACCGTTACGAGCCGGTGAACAACAGGATCGAAATGATCGAGCGGTTCGCTTTCTATGAGCGTGCGAAGGAGGCCTACGCGGTCGTCACCTCCTCCGAGCTGGCGCTCTACGCCAACATCATCCTGCGCAAGGGCGTCGTCACCGAGGAATAACGCATAAAAAGGGCCTTCCCCGCCGGGGAAGGCCCTTTTTATGGATATGGTCAGTTCGGCCGGTGGAGCTGGGTGTACTGGTTGCAGAGGTCGTTGGTCTCCTTGCGCTCGGTGATCACCTCGTAGTAGTCGGAGAGGGCGGCGAGCTTGCAGAGAAAGTCGACGTTCATCTTGGACAGGTCGCAGAGGAGGATCGATTTTTTGCAGTTGGCGAGGTAGCGGCGCTTGACGGCGGCCTCCTCCTCGCTCGCCTCCGACACCCCCCGCTCGATGCTGAAGCCCCGGCAGGACATGAAGGCGATGTCGGCGTTGAAGCGGTCGATGTAGCTGCAGGCGGTCTCGCCGACGAGGGACTTGGAGTTCTCCCGCAGGGTGCCGCCGGTGCAGAAGACCTTGACGTTTTTGAACTCCGAGAGAAGCAGGGAGGTCTTGAGCCCGTTGGTGATCACCTTGATGTTGGTGAAGCGGTCGAGGGTCCGCGCCAGCGCGAAGACGGTGCTCGACGAATCGAGGAAGAGGGTCATCCCGTCGGAGATGTGGCGGGAAGCCATGTCGGCGATGATCTGCTTTTTCATCGCGTTCTGGTTTTCGCGGAAGGCGAGGGGGTCCTCGCTCGTGCTCCCCTCGACGAGGATCGCCCCGCCGCGGGTGCGCCGGATGAGCTTGCTCTCCTCCAGCTCGCGCAGGTCGCGGCGGACGGTGGCGCCGCTGGCAAAGACGGCGGCGCACAGCTGCTCGACGGTGACCACCCGGCCCCGTTCGCGCATATAGTCGAGGATTTGCTGCTTGCGTTCGTAGGCGAGCATCGGATTTCCTCCTTCTGTCGATCATAGGTGATCAAAACGGATTGTAGATCAAGTTATAGAGGTGAAATGATCAATATCGCCGCCAAATATAGCTTGTTTTGATTAATCTTGATAAGATGATAACAGGAATGAACAGGAAATGCAACCACCTTCTGCAAAACAGTGTAAAAAAGGAGACGAAATTTATGGCATCGGCATACGAAATCAAAAAACAGCTCTGTGACATCGGCCGCCGCATCTATCAGAACGGATTTGTCGCCGCCAACGACGGCAACTTCTCCGTCAAGATCAGCGAAAACGAGTTCTACTGCACCCCCACCGGCGTGTCCAAGGGTTACATGACCCCCGACATGATCCTCAAGGTGGACGGGCAGGGCAACATGCTCGAGCCCAACGCGAAGTATAAGCCCTCCTCCGAGTTCAAGATGCACCTGCGCGTCTACCAGGAGCGCCCCGACGTGACCGCCGTGGTCCACGCGCATCCGCCTGTCGCGACCGCGCACGCCGTCTGCGGCATGCCGCTCGACAGCATGATTATGCCCGAGGTCATCATCTTCCTCGGCGAGGTGCCGCTGACCAAGTACGGCACCCCCTCCACGATGGAGATCCCCGAGGCGATCTCCGACGCGCTCAAGGACCACGACGCGGTGCTGCTGGAAAACCACGGCGCGCTGTCGGTGGGCGTCGACCTGACCCAGGCGTATTTCCGCATGGAGACGCTCGAATATTGGGCGAAGGTGAGCCTCTACGCCAAGCAGCTTGGCGGCGCGCAGGAACTGACCTGCGAGCAGATCGAGCGGCTGATTGAAATCCGCAAGCAGATGAAGCTGCCCGGACGGCATCCCGGCTGCTCCCGTTGCGCCAACCGCGGCACCGACAAATGCCGCTGCCTGACCCCGGAGCAGAAGGCCTCCTGCGCGGCCAAATCGGCCCCGACCGCGAACCCCGCCTCCAACGAGGCGATGATCCGTGAGATCACCCAGAAGGTGCTGGCCTCTCTCGGCAAATAAAAAATCGCGGGGCGTTACATAGCCTCCGGAGAGGGGGATCACCGATGAGGATCTACACAAGGACCGGGGACACCGGGTTCTCCAGCACGGGAAACCGCCGGATGATCCCCAAAAATTCCCCCGTGTTTTCCCTGCTCGGGGCGCTGGAGGAACTGGACGCGTCGCTCGGGGAGGCCGCGGGGAAGCTCCCGGCGGGGCTTTCCGAGGTCGCGGGGACGCTGCGGCGGGACGTGGCGGCCCTCTCCGCCGAACTTTCGGGCGGCGAAAAATTCGCCGACGCTGCCCGCGTCAGGGGAATGGAGGAATCCATCGACCTGATGATGGAGTCGGCGGGCGCGGGCGCGCCGGACGGCTCCCGGGAGAGCGCGGGCGCCGCGGCGCTCGGGGTTTCCCGGGCAATCGCGCGCCGCGCGGAGCGGGAGATGGCCTCCGCCAAGCAGACGGGCGGCGTCACGCCCGACGCGATGCGCTATCTCAACCGCCTTTCCGACCTGCTCTACGCGATGGCCCGCATGGCCGACGCGCAGGGGCCCGGACCGGCGGCCCCTCCGGCGGACTTCGGCGGCGGGTTCCTCGAGAGGGCGCTGGAGCTCTGCCGGCGGGTGCTCGCCGAGGCGCGGCGGGAAAACCTGCGGGTGACCGCCGCGGTGTGCGACGAGGGGGGCAGCCCCACGGCGCTGCTCCGGGACGACGGCGCGCTGCTCGCGAGCGTTGAGATCGCCAGGGACAAGGCGTTCACCAGCGCGGCGATGCGCATGTCCACCGAGGAGCTCGCCGGGCTCTGCAAGCCGGGCGGCTCCCTCTACGGCCTCCAGCACACGAACGGCGGACGGATCGTCATCTTCGGCGGCGGCGTGCCGCTGGTGGAGGGGAACCGGCTGGTCGGCGGCTTCGGCGTCAGCGGGGGCACGGCGGAACAGGATACGAACCTTGCGAACTACGCGCTGAAGGTTTTCAGCGCAGGCATAAGGGAGGAATACAGCAGATGAACATCAGCGAAAAGGAGATCGAGGGAATCGTCCGCCAGGTGATCGCGGGCATGGCGGTTTCCGAGGCTTCCTCCGGGATGGTGATCGACGGGAAGACCTATCTCGGCGTGTTCGAAGATATGAACGATGCGATCGACGCCGCCTGGAAGGCGCAGAAAAAGCTCTATGACATGTCGGTGGAGGAGAAGGAGGAGATCATCTCCGCCATCCGCCGGCTGATTCTTGAGGAGGCCGAGACGCTCGCCAGACTGGGCGTGTCGGAGACGGGCATGGGCCGCGTGGAGCACAAGATCCTCAAGCACCGCTATGTGGCCCAGAAGACCCCCGGCACCGAGGACCTCGTGACCGAGGCGATCACGGGGGACAAGGGGCTCACGCTGCTCGAGCTCGCGCCCTTCGGCGTGATCGGCGCGATGACCCCCTCCACCAACCCGAGCGAGACGGTGCTCTGCAACTCGATCGGCATGATCGCGGGCAGCAACACGGTGGTCTTCAACCCCCACCCCGGGGCGCTGATGACCTCGCTCTACGCGGTGGACCTCGTCAACCGGGCGGCGCGCTCGGTGGGCGCGCCGGAGAACCTCGCCGTCGCGGTGAGAAAGCCCACGATGGAGACCTCCGACATCATGATGAAATCCCCCAAGGTGCGCATGATCTGCTGCACCGGCGGCCCGGGCGTCGTGCGTGCGGTGCTCTCGTCGGGCAAAAAGGCGATCGGCGCGGGCGCGGGCAATCCGCCCGTCATCGTCGACGACACGGCCGACATCCAGAAGGCGGGCAGGGACATCATCGACGGCTGCACCTTTGACAACAACCTCCCCTGCATCGCGGAGAAGGAGGTGTTCGCCTTCGAGAGCATCACCGACGAGCTGATCTACTACATGTCCCAGAACGGCGCCTACCTCATCAGCCGCGAGCAGATGCGGCAGCTTGAAGGGGTGGTGCTGGTCGAGGACAAGAAGGGCAAAAAGGCGATCAACAAGAACTGGGTCGGCCGCGACGCCAAAAAGATCCTCCACGAGATCGGGATCGAGGTCGGGGATGAGATCCGCTGCGTCATCTGCGAAGCGCAGTTCGACGACCCGTTCGTGCAGATCGAGCTCATGATGCCGATTCTGCCGGTCGTGCGGGTGCCGGACATCGACACGGCGATCGACCTGGCGGTCAAGGCGGAGCACGGGCTCCGGCACACTGCCCACATGCACTCCAAAAACATCGACCACCTCACGAAATTTGCGCGGGCGATCGAGACGACCATCTTCGTCAAGAACGCGCCCTCCTACGCGGGCATCGGCGTGGGCGGAGAGGGGCATTGCACCTTTACCATCGCGGGTCCGACCGGGGAAGGGCTGACCTCGGCCAAGAGCTTCTGCCGGCGCAGGCGCTGCGCCATGGTGGACTCGTTCCGGATCGTCTGACGGCCCAATTCCAGATCGGGAGGTTACATAGTAATGGACATCAATGCGAACCAGATTGAAACCATCGTGCGTTCGGTCCTCTCCCAGATGGGGACGGGCGCGCCTTCGTCGGGCATGGCGCGCGTCGCGATGCTGACCGCGGCCAAGCATTTCGAGGTCAAGGAGTTCCCCATCCCCCAGCCGGGCGACGACGAGATTCTCGTCAAGGTCGAGGGCTGCGGCGTGTGCGGCACCGACGTGCACGAGTGGAAGGGCGACCCCTTCGGCTACATCCCGCTCGTCCTCGGGCACGAGGGCACCGGCGAGGTGGTCGCGCTGGGCAAAAACATCAAACACGACTCGCAGGGCCACCCCATCCGGGTGGGCGACAAGCTGGTGACCTCGGTCATCTCCTGCGGCGAATGCCACAACTGCCTGATGCACCCCGACTCCCCCCAGCTCTGTGAAAACCAGGGGGTCTACGGGCTCATCCCGGACAACGACAAAAACCACCTCTGCGGCTGGTTTTCCACCCACCTGCTGATCACGAAGGGCTCGACCTTCTTCGTGGTGAACGACCTCTCCCTCGACCAGCGGATGCTGCTCGAATTGGCGGCGGTCACGACCCACGCGCTCGAGCAGGGCAAAAGAACGGGCCGCCTCAACTTCAACAGCAAGGTGCTCGTGCAGGGCTGCGGCCCGGTCGGCCTCATGATGATCGCCACGCTGCATGTGGCGGGCATCGACCGCATCATCGCGGTGGACGGCAACGACAACCGCCTCTCCTTCGCCAAGCGGCTGGGCGCGACCGACACGGTCAACTTCAAGGAGCTGCCCACTTTAGACCAGCGGGTCGCGGCGGTCAAGGGGATGAGCGACGGCGCGGGCGCGGACTTCGCCTACCAGTGCACCGGCAACCCGGGCGCGGCGGCGGACGTCTACAAGTACATCCGCCGGGGCGGAGGGCTTTGCGAGATGGGATTCTTCGTCAACAACGGCGACTGCACCATCAATCCGCACTTCGACCTCTGCAACAAGGAGATCATGCTGGTCGGCTCGTGGACCTACGGCGCGCATGAATATCCCGTCACGATGGCGTTCCTGCGCCGGGCCAAGGGGATGGGCGTGCCGCTCGAGGAGCTGATCACCCACCGTTTCCCGCTCGACAAAATGAACGAGGCGATGGAGACGAACCTTTCGCAGCAGGGCATCAAGATCGCGTATGTCGCGCAGTAAATTCCGGCGCATCCGCCGGGGCGGGGAGTGATATCTATGGCGCTTGGAATGATCGAGGTCTGCGGCTTCGTCACGTCGATCGTCGTGGCGGACGCCGCGGCCAAGGCGGCGGACGTCAAAATCCTCGCGCTCGACAAGAATAAGCCCGCGGCGGGCGACGCGGCGGAGGTGCCGCTCATCATGATCGTCAAGATCGGCGGGGAGGTCTCCGCCGTCGAGCAGGCCGTCGAGGCGGGGGTGCGGGAGGCGAAGGCCCGCGGGCTCTACGTCACCCACCACGTCATCGGGCGCGAGGCGGAGGACACCAAAAAGCTCTCGAAGCTCTGCGCGGTCGGCCGCGACCGCTTCGACGAGCACAACTATTAACCAGGAACTCAAAATCCACATAAAAACGACATTGTAAAGGAGATTATTATGATGATGGAAGCATTGGGCATGGTCGAGACCAGGGGTCTGGTAGCAAACATCGAAGCGGCGGACGCGATGGTCAAGGCCGCGAACGTCACGCTGATCGGCACCGAGAAGATCGGTTCCGGGCTCGTGAGCGTCATGGTCCGCGGGGACGTCGGCGCGGTGAAGGCCGCCGTCGAGGCCGGCGGGGCCGCCGCCGCCCGTTTGGGCGAGGTCGTCGCGACCCACGTCATTCCGAGGCCGCACGCGGATGTGGAGAAGATCCTCCCGTCGATCAAGTAACCCGAAACCGACAACGACGCAAAGGAGATAAGAACGATGATGGAAGCATTGGGCATGGTCGAGACCAGGGGTCTGGTAGCAAACATTGAAGCGGCGGACGCGATGGTCAAGGCCGCGAACGTCACGCTGATCGGCACCGAGAAGATCGGTTCCGGGCTCGTGAGCGTCATGGTCCGCGGGGACGTCGGCGCGGTGAAGGCCGCCGTCGAGGCCGGCGGGGCCGCCGCCGCCCGTCTGGGCGAGGTCGTCGCGACCCACGTGATCCCGAGGCCGCACGCGGATGTGGAGAAGATTCTTCCCTCCATCAAGTAACAAAGGGGGATACCCATGGAACGGGCAATTGCGCTGATCGAGGTGCAGGCGATGGCCGCGGCGGTCGAGGGGCTCGACGCGATGCTCAAGGCCGCTGACGTCCGCCTGGTACATATCGAGCGCCGCCTCGGGGGGCGCATGGTCACCATCGTCGTGGACGGGGAGGTATCCGCCGTTCAGGCGGCCGCCGACGCGGGTAAGGCCGCCGCCGGGCGGGTTGGCACCGTGAAGCTGTGCGAGGTGATCCCCCGCCCGCACGAGGAGATCAAAAAATTTCTCTATACCGATGATGTGGAGGCGTAGCACGGCATGGCAAAGGCTAGTCAGAACGGAAAGAACAAGGTGACCAAGAGCGTGATTGCCGCAACCTCCCCGGAGGTGCTCGAAATGGTGACCAAACAGGTGCAGGCGAACACGCCCGCGCCGCCCGCCCCTCCCGCCCCAAAGCCGGAGGAACCGAAGGAAAAGAAGGAGCGTACAGGTATGGAAGCACTGGGCATGGTAGAGACCAGGGGACTGGTCGCGAACATCGAAGCGGCGGATGCGATGGTCAAGGCCGCGAACGTCGTGCTGATCGGCACCGAAAAGATCGGTTCCGGGCTCGTGAGCGTCATGGTCCGCGGGGACGTCGGCGCGGTGAAGGCCGCCGTCGAGGCCGGCGGGGCC
>NZ_DBMDHH010000007.1:0-79326 GCF_057433415.1 Anaerotruncus sp.
TCTGCATGAGTTTTTCATCCGCGTTCGGGCTCCACTTGACTGTAAAATACACGGTGTCGCCTCTCTCAAAAGGATGCAGGGAACCGTCCGGGTTCTTACACAGCACGGTAAAGGTTTCGCTGTCGCCTCGAATCATACTCATATTTCTTCCGGAAATCTGCATGCAGCATCCCCCCTATAGAATCTTATATTTCGGCCGATCCTCTCCAAACCACCAGTGGCGCAGCCAGTCGTCGAGCACGATAGCGGGAAGCGAGAGCAGGAACCAACCGCAGGAAAACAGCAGGCTGATTTGTCCCAACAGGTTGTAAGGCATATCGGAGTAGTTCCAAATATCAAGCCTCATCCATACGTTGAGTACCATGCCCACCAAAAACTCCGCCGCAGTTACGATCGCCGCCGCAAGGAGCATTTGGGAAGTGAGCGCCATTTCCCACGGATATCGTTCGTTGAGCAGACCGATCAGCAGGAAGCAAATGCCGCCTACAAGCACCATCGTCCAGTGTGTCCTCCCACGGAAAAGCAGCTCTACGCCGCAATACATGCCGCCTCCCGCCGTCGCGAGGACGGCCGCCTTAAACGTTCCCCACAGCGGTTCCGTAGTTAATAACAACATCTGCCACTTCTTCCTTCGTTCCCGCCGCATAAATTGCCTCCTTGACCTGTTCCTGATATCTCAGAGATGGGTATACGTACTGCGCAATCGCCAGCGACAGCGCGGAGAATTCCTTCGGGTCCCATGCCGTGCAGGCGGATTTGGTGCTGTGCCACTCCAATACTGCTTCCTGTCCGGCGGCAACCGCCGTCTGGTATTGCATGAGGTTGAGCGCCATTTCCTGCTGGTCCTCCAGCGTGACGCCGTACCGCTTTCCGTCCGCCCACGTGAGGGGGTGCGACGCCAGCCACTCGGCCAGCGCCTCCTTGTTTTCGCCCTGCTTTCGAGCCTGCCACCCGGCCAGCGTGGTCGGCTCGGGCGGAATTAAAAGCTGGAGTTGTTCACGCATGGCAGTAATCTCGCTGCGGCGGAAGAGCGTCACCGAATATCCCTTCCCGTCATAGCCGATGTGGTCGAGTTCATATCCGCCCAGCTCGTTCACCTTTTCCCACGATCCGCCGTCTACAGATTCGAATATCTCGATCGTAACACGCCCGGAGAACATCTCCTTCAGGTGATCAAATCCGGCTTCCCTCCCAAGGCGGATTACCACCCCCAACCGCTTGACTCCATCCAGATACCCGGTTTCTTCCGCCACCGAGATCACAGGCAGTTCGTGACTTCCAACTACGATTTTTTCCATCATGATTCCTCCTAAAATACGTTGTCATAGGTGTCAGCCGGATATGTACTCGTCATCGCTTCTCCCTTAGTGTTTACCCATGTGTACGTCAGGTCAAATACCAGCCCCTCCGGGATATCATCCGATTGCCAGATACGATAGATGTGCCAGTGGGGGGAATACTGAACCCCCCAACCGATATCGTCAGCTAAAGACTCCAGCGACAGCGCCCAATGCTTCGTCACGCTTTTGCGCAGGTCCGCGCATATGACTACGGTACCCCCTTGCATCGTCAAGCTCCTGTTGAACCAAGTCGTGTAATAGAGGTTTTTGTTGGTAGTCCAGCCGGTTCCTGAGTTGCTGCCTATATAATGCGCGGGGGAAGTAAAACTTAAATCTTTGAGTACCGTTCCGTTGGGGGCGCTCTTTGCTTTGAAGTGTGCCATACCGTAAGTCCTTTCCAGGTAGAGCTCCATGCACAGGTAATTGCAATCCCAGTCGCACGCCTCAAAATCCACCTGCGCAATCTTGGTGGGTTTCTGCCCGTAATTATTCTGGACGAACTTCTGAGGGTAAAGAATGATTTCCGTGCCCGCATCCCATCCTCCGCAGGTGTACCCTTGGCTGTAGGTATAGTTTCCGCTTTGGGAGGCAATAGGAACGTCTTTTACGCCCCGGTTGTAGAGCTCCAGTGCCGAAGAATGGTACTGCCGCAGCACTCCGTCAATCCGGTCATATCCCTTGGATACCTCCCGCAGGGTTCCGCCCATGCTGTCGTAAATCCTGCTGACGGGCCGCAGCACCCCATCGATCTTGTCATAAGCGGGCATTCGATCACCTCATTTATAAACATGCAGCACGTCTCCGTCGTTGATGGTGACGTTGGTATCCGTCGCACAGACGATATTTCGCACCCGTGCCGTCGTGTAATCCGCCCCGCCAGCGGCAACCAGCGTCCCCGTCATCGCGCCGCCAGCTTTCGGGAGCGCCGCGTCCGCCGTCGCCTTGACCGCGTTCAGCGCGGTTATCGTGGCTTTGCCGTTCCATGCCGTGCGTTCCGCTCCCGTGATGTGCACCGTGGTATCTGCAACGTGTGCGGCGATCTGCTGGGCGTGGCCTTCAACGTGGTCCTCTATCTCTTTTGTCTTTCCGTCTACCGCTTCAAACTTTTCGTTTGCCGCCGCAAAGCGGTCATTCATGCCCTTTCTGCTTACGGCATCGGTACCGTTATAAAGCTGTATTACATCAGCCAATCCATTCACCTCGCTCAAATTCGTCCCAAACCAGGGATCTTGCGTCCAGCTCATCCCAAACCAGGTCGAGCGAATCCAGTTCGTTCCACACTAAATACCGATAAGATATTTCCACGATCAGGTTCGCCGGTATCATTTCGTATACCGTGGAATACAGCGGGTTCAAATCCGGCTGTCGGCTCTCGCCGCGGTACCACACCCGCAGGGTGTAGTCCTCGCCGAGCACAACGTCCACCTCCAGCCCCATGTAAGCCTCCGCGACCGCCTTGAAGGATTGCAGGTTGATCGGCGGCTTCGACATCAGCTTGGCCCGCAAAGCCTCCCGTCGCGCCTGCAAACTGCTGTTGAGCGGGGAGGTGACGCCGAGAATCCGCTCCCACCGTGCGACGCCGGATTCGTCCGCCAGAGTTACGCTTTTGTTGGTCACGCACGCCTTGATGCGGTCGAGCACCTTGTCAAGCTGGATATTGACGCCGTTGGAAATCACCTTGATTTCAAGGAGTTCCCGCCAGTCATCCGGCAGAAGATGCAGATAATCGGAGGAATCCCCGTAAAACATCAGGAAACCACCTCCGTCACCGTAATCGTCCCCACCGTGGGCACCTGGTAGTTTTCGAAGGTTTTGACCAGCGCGATATTTGCCGCCGCACCGTTCATCGTAACCTCTCCGACGTCGAGGATGCTTTCATGGCAGCCGAGGATAGCGGCTACCAGCTTGGCGTGGAACACCGTCTGGTCGGTGAACCCCACGTCTTCCACATAGTTCCGCACCGTATTCTCCACCACCGGCCGGACGATCTCGAAACTTGCGCCGGTTTTGAGCCGCAGCGGCGCCGCAACATTCACCGGGAGATCTGTTGAGGTGCCAACCGTGACCGTATGCCAGATCGGCGCGATGCCGTCACCGTTGACGCCCATGAGGGCCTGCACCTTGTTGACCAATTCCTGTGAAGCACGGTTGCCCTGTTCGTCGCCGATCACGAGCCCCACCCGTCCGGGGCCCATCGTCGGGGCGGCGAATACCTGTACGGCCCCGACGCCCTCCACCTCCAGGGTTTTCTGTTCGTAGTCCGAAATGTTCCCGCCGTAGGGAGAGCGCCGCACGGTTGCGTAGAACCGGGCGCGCAGCGCGTCGTCCGTCTCGGTGTCCCGGGCGGCAATGACGGGCTCCGGATCAAGGACGGCGGATCCGAGGCCGTTGAGATTGTCGACCGGAAGCAGCTCCCCCGAATAGAGGTTGCCCTGCGACCCCGCCTGCTCACACTGCGCGTGGTATTCTCCGGGATTCTTCTTTTCACTCAAAGCGAACGTGAGGGAGTTGATGGCAAAGCGGGTGCCGATGGGGAAATCCGCCGGCTGGCCGTCGGTGCCCGTGAGGATGATCTTGCGCAGCGCGTAGGTGGCCTGCTCGCGGGCAACCCCGAAGTCGTACACCACACGGTCAAGCCAGTCGCCCGTGGAGGTGTCCGCGAAAAGCAGGTCGAAGAGGTAGCCGATCATGTAATTCTGCTGGGCAAGCAGCAGCGCCGAGGGCGCCAGCGCGGTATAGATCACGCTGCCCTCCCGCTTGTCCAGCGTGTCGGGGACGGCTTCCAGCATCTCCCGCAGGATGGATTGATACTCATAGTTTTCAGCCAAGCGGCACACTCCTTTCAATGGAGGCTTCCCCGAAGGCGGTCACCGCCGTAAGGGATACGCGGGCGATTTCACCCCCGAACGTCAGCGCGAAATCTTTGACCCCGGTGATGCGGTCATCCTCGAGCAGGGCGTCGGTGATCCGCCGCTCAATGTCCGCCTCGACGTAGGCGGGCCGCCGCTCACCGATCAGCTCGTCCAGCTCCACACCGTAATCGGAAGAAAAGATTTGCCACTGAAAGCGTTCGGTGATCAGGATCAGCTCGATGGACTGCCGCACCGCATTGAGACCGTCGATCGTTCCCTCGATGCGCCCGTCATGGATGCGGTAGGTCCTGGAGGGCGCGGACGCCGTCCCCTCCGGGTAGGTTTTCAATACGCTCATACACCGGTCACCTCGTCAATGATGGAGTATTTGTTTGCGCCGCGCTTCTGCACGACGGCCACCCGCGCGCCGGGGGCGAGGCCGGTTTTGATGGTCACCGGCGCATCGGTGAGCTTGAGCCGCTTTACCTCCACCTTTTTGCCGTTTTCATCCTTTGCCTGGATCTCTTCCAGCCCTTCGGAGAGGTCGCAGGAGAGCAGGCCGGTGATCGTCTGGAGATGCAGGGGGATGTCCACCATATCGAGAGGGACGGGGATGGGGCGATTGTCAATGACCAGCGAACCACCTGTGTAGGTGGCATATACCACATCGGAAATTTTTTCGTTATCCAGATAGTTCTTGACGATCCCCTTAAACGCCTTTGTCAGCTGTGCGAATTCTGCATCCATCGCGGCCACCTCCCAAATATCAGATTGAGTGTCATCTTATAGGGGCTTCCGAATTCATGTGTCGCGGTGTCCACAATCGCCCACAGGTCGATTCCCGTGTCTTTCAGTACCGCGCGCACCCCGTTCCCCGCCATCACGCGAGTGTCGCCGAGGCACTCCACCTTGAGGGTCTCGGTCTCGCGGTCCCTGATCTGGAGAAGGAGCTGCGCCAATTCCGCGAGCTGCGCCTCGTTGTAGTTCGCCGTCACCTTCTCATAGAGCGTCAGCTTGCCCCACTCGGCGATGGAGACGCCGTCCTGGGCTTCGTAGGTGTATCGGGTGCCGATATCCTTCCGGTCCTTCGCCACCTTGATGTGGTTGTAAGTGTCCTCGTCGATGGACTTCACATACTCAAAATCTGTGGCAAGGCTTCTGTCGCCGATGATGAGCGGCAGCCGCAGGTCAATGGTGTCCCGCAGATCGAGCGCGCCGAAGTTGTCGCGCAGGGTGTATTGGTACCCATTCCCGTAGAGGTTTTCCTGTATCGACTGGTAAAGCATGTCGAGATAGGTCTGGTTGTCAAACAGGTAGCGCGGCAGCGGGTATTCGGTGCTGTCCACCTGCCCGAGGCGGATTCGGTCCCCATGCGTGGCCCCGACACGGTTAAGAAAGCTGTCCAGCGGTTCCACCTCGCGCAGGATGCTGTTTTTCGCCTTGAGGTACCGCAGCTGGTCGTAGCAGGTACACTTGAACTTGTCGCGGGTCTGCGAGGTCTTGAAGAGCCAGCCGTAAAAGACGTTGGAGCCCTCATATGAAAACGTCACGGTGCAGCCGTTCGGATACATTTTTCCTTTCCCCGCCGCATACTCGAAGGTAAGCGTTCCGGGGCCGTTGTTCCACAGCGAAACGTATCGGGCGTTTTCGGCGATCTGTGTGATGTCGGCTCCGTCGACAAGAAGCATGAAAATCACCTCTTTCCTTTCAAAGCGGGCTGTGGTATAATCAAATCCACAGATGGGAGGCGGGAATATGCTGGACCAAAACGACATCCAGATGATCGCGCAGCTGCTGGAGCAGCAGGAGAAAAAGATCATCAATCAGATGAACGCCATCATTGAAACGAAGGTAACGCCGCAGATACAGTTGATCGCGGAACAGCATGGCGATATCATCGCCCGTCTCGACAAGGTGGACCAGATCGACGACCATACCGATCGTATCCGCACTCTGGAACGGGTCACCGCGGCGCATACCGCCGAGATAAAGGAATTGAAGAAAGCGCAGTGAACGAAAGCCGTCCGAAAGGGCGGCTTTTTATTGTAAATGTTTTCCTGCCGTGTTATGATGTGGGCAGGAGGGATGCCTGTGAAATCGAGGCTTCGCAAGAAAATACATACCAAGTATATTGAGGATGTCGTCTGCGAGATCAGCCAGGCAAACGAGTGGCGCCAAGCCCTTTTTTCGTCACCTGCCGGTCAATCGCACGAGATTTCAAGGCGATCTGAAATACCGCTTCCGGCACCGCTCGAAGGAATCTTTAAGCGGTACCCTTTAACCTATTTCGTTGGCGTGTTTCCTTCCGATAACATGGTTGTATTTGAGTTTTCGCCGAAGTCCTTCCCAGAAGTAAAACGGTGGTCTTGCAACCGGGCACCGGTAAATGGTGAGCTCATTTGATTCGGAGGGGATGTCTTGAAAAATCGCACAATTGCAAGGATCCTGAGACATTGGGGGAAACTCCTATTCCTGCTTTCACCGATTTCTCTGATTGCCGGTTTCGGAGCGATTTCCAAGCCCCTTATCACTCCCGTCTTGGGCTTCCTGATAGTGTTTTCGAGCCTGAGCATTTTGGTTACAGGGTTTGCTTTTCTGGCCATATCAAGAATTCTTCTAATAGTTAATTTCCTAGGTGAAGATAAGACCGACAGCGAAGACTTTTGCGATGAAATGGATGAAGATAACGATGCTTGAAGATTAGATGCCGCGCTATTATGAAAGCTGGGGGTGTGGAACATGGCAACTTGTGAAAAATGCGGACGTGCGCTTGATGACGAGTATGCAAAGGAATGGCATTGGTGCACCGAGTGCCGTGCCGAAGCTGGTTCCGCGCCGTTTGGCAACTGTGAAATTTGCGGGAAAGCCCTCTATGAAAATGAAAAGGGCGGAATATGTTCTACTTGCCTGCAAAACGCTGAAGAACTATACGAGTCTGAGCGCGCCGCCTTTTTGCCAGAGGAAAAACACCGGACGAATAGCGGCAAGGGCTGCGCGGTCATTCTCGCTGTAGGATTATTGGCTATCATAATATTTGCGTGTCTTTCAGCGGCTTTGCCGAGAGGTGCACACGAGAACTCCACCACATCAACTCCGGCATCCTCCGCCACTTCAAACGCTGCTCCTTCAAAATCTGTTTATGAAATCGAGAGGGATGCCGACTTTGATGATGCCAGATCGTATACTATGGATGCAATTAGGGCCGTCTCTTCGCGCCCCGAATCCGTAAATATTTCAGACCACAATAAGAATAAATTTCGCGGCGGCGGTGTTTTCTTTCATGATTATGGGCAGGTGACATTTACCGACTCCGCAGGGAGCGAGCGTGATGAGCCCTACGAACATACTTACGTTACGAACGGAAACGACTATGTAAGTTGTTATTTAAAAATCGGTGATACCGTAATGTACGACTATACAAATTTTATAGATCCAGACACGGGGATTATTATCTCTGCATCGTACTCTATCGACGGTCGTTCATTCGGCGAGCCTATAATTGAAGGTAAAATATCGTCGTCAAAAGATTGGAGCCCTACCTCGCCAAAAAACGACGGAAAGATTCCTGAAGAAAAATATAGCAAAGTTAAATACGATGTAGAAATCGCATTTATTCAGGATGTCCAAGAGCTTGTGCCAACAATTACGGGGAAAATGAAATTCGATTACCAGTCGTACAAATTCTTGGACATGGGGGACAATGTCTTGGCAGTTTCGATCGATTTCACATCCGAAAATGCTTTTGGCGTTGAATTGAAATATACGGCTACTGCGGCCTATGATTACGATGACGAAAACTATGCAATTACCTTGATGGTGTTGGGCGTTGATGATCAAGTTTATTATCCGGCCAGCTGATCCAGGGTTAAACTTTATCTCCAAACAAAAACTTTTTGATGGCATCTCCCATAGCTGAAAACGTTTCGTCAGCCCTGCTGGATTTATTATTCACTTGAGTTTGATGATCCCGTTGAGCTCTTGTTTTATCGTTGCCACCTGCCGTCCCATTGCGAGCATTCGCCAGATCCGTCTTTGTCATCCCCGGTTCGTAATCATTGTTGGGGAATACAGTCACAGTCTTCTTTGTGGGAACGATATTGGGGTTGTTGGTCTGGTGCATAATCCCTTTTTCGTCCGTCCAGCAATAGTTTATGGCCGGCGGCGGCTTCCCTTGTTGGGCCGCGTCGTTGCCCCGCTTTACCGCATCCTCTCCCACGTCTGACGGCTTATCAAACGTCATTGTCTTTGGCATCTCCGGGATTTTCCCCGGCCGGGTAATGGCAGGCACCCCCGTGGTTCGCACCACAGGCTTCCGGTACTCGGTCAGCTTGACCGTCACGTCGTACACTCCCGCGCACGTCTCCGTGGCGTTCACGTCGGTGACGTAGGCCAGCACGGAGGTCTTGTCGTACCCGTTGGTCATTATAAGGCGCTCGGGGTCGTCCGAGCCCATCATGCTTTTCAGATCGGCTATCAGCTCGTGCGCGGGTTCCCACCCGGCGAGCCGGTAGTCGTTTTTTTCTGTCCACTGGCCCTTGACCGTCCATCCCCGCAGCTTCCTGTCGTCGGGGGTGGGGTACTCCCCAAACCCGAGCCCGTTATGGACGGTCACTGGACGGGCAAGGGCCACGTCAACCTTCTCCGCCCCGTAGAGTGTGAGCGGCCCGAAATATACCTTGTAGCTCATCAGTACACCCCTTCCGCGTAGGCTTCGCCCGCCTCGGTCAAGCCCTCCGCCAGCACTGGGAGGACCTCTCGAATATCCGCCGTTTTCTCGATGGTCTGCCCGTAGATGTTGACCTGCGGAGCCAGCATCGCCGTGGAGAACTGGGCGTAAAATTTCTGGCTGGCGGCGTCCAGCAGGTACCGCATATTCTCCTTTTCGATTTCCACCTCGCCGGTCACCTTGATCGGGTCGGTATTGGTGATGTGCGCGTCGATGTCTGCGGTACCCGCAAGTCCCGCGCTCAGTTGATTCTTGATATCCGCGATACTCTGCTTTGTCTCGGTATCCACGCTCTTGGTGACGGCGGAAATCGCGGCGGCGCTGCCGATAAACGCGGCGAGCGCGGCGGCGGCCTTAACCCATCCACCTGTGAGGATTCCAGTCGTGATACCGAGGATCTGCGTCGTCGTGTTCACGACCTTCATGACGCCGTTGTAGATGATCAGCGCGGTCATGACGCCCACCAGCGTCGGCGCAATCCAGTTTAGGTTTTCGACGACCCACGCAATCCCGTTCCCGACGAGCTCCATACCGTTCACCATCACGTTGATGAACGGCTGAAACTTCCCGGCCTCCATATCCGCGTTCAGGCGCTGCATAACGCCGGCAAGGCTCTCCATAACCGGGGTCGCTTCCTCCCCGATGGCCGTTTTGAGATTTGAGGTAAAGACGTTCGTCTGTGTGGTCAGGCCGGTGAAGTTCCGGTCCACAACCTCCTGCGTCGCACCGAACTTGTCGAGGAAACCGCTGATGTAGTCGAAGGCGCCCTGTATGTCGCCGGCTCCCGTCAGCTTGCGGATATAATCGCCGCTGATACCGGTAATGCCGTACACTCCGCGCGCGGACACAACGTCCCCTGCAAGCAGCTCTTTGAGGGAGAATACCGCCTGCTGCGCGCCCTTGGTCGGGTCCTTCGCGTACAGGCGCTCGATCATCTTGATGAACTGCTCGATCTGGTTGATGTCACGGGTGACGGTCAGCGCGGAAGTGACGCCTTTGGCGACATCCTCGCGGCCCAGCGCGGACACCTCGGCATACCGGCTCACATAATCGTAGAGCTGTGAACCGATCCTGTCGCTGTGCGTCAGCGCCTGGAAGGTCGTCTCCTGAACCTTCTGGAGGGCCGAGAGGTTGACCGCGGCGAACATCCCTTCCAGGGCCTTTTTCCCGAGGTAAGCCACGGACACCAGTCCGCCGATCTTTGCCGCGAGCCCGCTGACGCCCGTTCCGGCGTTGTCGGCGGAACTTCGGAGGCCGTCCAGCCGCTTCTTGAAAACTTCAGTCGCTTTGTCCGCAAGCTCCTGCTTGCGGGCGAACTCATCCTGTGAATGCAGGATTTTCGTAAGCGCCGCCGTATACCTGTCGTTTAGAGCGAACACCGCCTGCAGGGTCTGAGCCATGGTATCACCTCGGTTTCATTTGGTCTTTCATGTGCTTGGCCGCTACGGCGTCGCTCGCAATGATAAACTGCCGGTCCTTTACCGGCAGGGCCATAAAGTCGCGCGGAAGAATGTTGTGATTCTGCAGGGCGAGGTGGGCGTACAGGTAGTACCCGTCCTCGCCCTGCTCGATCAGTTTTTTATCTCTTCCACTCCTTCGGTGAAGGTGACGTCCACGCCTGAAAACTCGGTGTATGCGCCGAGAATCGCCGACAACTCCGCGCTGGTCGTCATCGCGACTAGCGCGTCGGCGGGCGACAGAACTGGGCGCCCTGCCTTCTTGGAGAGCTTGTCCTGGAAATCCGCGTTGTGGAGGTCGGGCACGACGAGCGCTTCGGCCGCGTAGGCGATCAGGGCGTCGGCGCCGTCCAGCTTCTTGTCTCCCTGCATCCGGCGAAGGATTTCCCGGTCCTCCTCCGCGCTGAGCAGGCGCATCTCGAATTCGTCGGGGTATGGGGAGAGCTTAAAGCGGATATTGGGCTTGCGTTCGGGGTTTAGGAAGCTGTCAAAGCTGTTCATGCGATCACTCCTTGTAGGATTCAATGGTCTGGAAGTCGTCCGCCGTCAGGTCGCTGTCGAAGGTGGTCGCCGTATCCCCGGAGTCGTCCAGCGTGACCAGACCGATATTTTTGAGGATGACGCCGGTGGCGAGAATCTCCTGCCGGCCGATGCCCGACACACTCGCATAGGCCTGAATCGTGATATCCGGGTAATCCGCGCCGCCGTTTTTCCAGTCCTCAATGGCCTTTACGAGCGCGCTGGTACAGTTGTAGTAGGTGATGCTGCCGGTGATGTTCCCGCCGCGCGCCGCGTGCTGCGTCATGCGCTCCTGCAGGAACCGCTTTTCATCGGGGATCGTTTCAAAGTTGATGTTCATTTTGGATACCAGAAAGGCTTCATAGCGGCGCCCGTCCACCATCAGGTAGGCCTTCCCGTCATGCCCGGTCGGGATGTCGGAAAGCCGCCGTGTCCTTGCCAATGCCATCTGAATCCCTCCTTACTGCGACACAACGGTCACATAGATTTTGTCGATCGCGTCGTTGGGCTTGATGCCGACCTTGACGTCGATCGCGTCGCGCTCGTTTCCGAGCTTTACGGAGATGTCGTCGGCTGAGAAGCCCTGCGGGTCCTCGTCGCTCCTGCGGGCGATGTATCCCCGGTCGACGTATTCCTCCGCCGTCATCTTGGCGATCATGCCCTTGACGAGGTTCCGCCCCTCCACGCTGTTGCGGATGCCGTTCCGGGTCCCCCGGTAACCAATTACCTTCTCCTCCAGCAGGAGCTGCAGGTCCTTGGCGTACTTGTCGTGCGTGCGCACCACGAGGCCCTTGTGCCAGTCTTTGGGGCGGGCGCTCGTATGGGTCGTCAGGCTGTTGATGTCGTAAAGCACCTTGACGGCGCCGTTCCGGAGCCCAAACAGGATTTCGCCCGCCTGCGTGCGCGCCTTCTGCTGCTCGATGGTCAGCCGTGTGGAGACGTCGATCCAACCGGCCACGTCGTCGAAGTTGGTGGCGCTGTCCGAGATGCCGCACCGGGAAAGAATCCCCGCCATGGTGGCGCACGCCTCGGCGGGGGTCAGCTCGTAATCAGCGGTTTTGCCGCCGACCGTGCTGTGGTAGACCGCCTCGTTGTCCGTGGCCGTCACGCTCTGGACAAGCTGGATCATGTCGCACACCTCGGGGTCGCGCCTCTCCTTGACGTATCCCACGAGCTTCTGCACGTCCTCCGCGCTGGTCCCGGTGTAGGCGATCAGGTTGTATTCGTGCAGCGGCAGCCCCGCGATGAAGCTGTCGATGCTCTTGGCGTCCCCGTCCGCGCCTCCCGTGAGCTTCACGGTCTTTGCCGCGAGCGCGCCCTCGCCCTCAAGCGTGATCAGGCCGTTCGCGGTGAAGCCCACGGCCGAGGTCACCGTCTGGCTGTCCATCTCCACGGTGTCCAGATAGGTCTTTACCATCCAGCCGTCCCCGGCCGCCTCGACGATCACCGAGAGGTCGTTCCCGCGCGCGCCGCCGTACATAGCCTTCGCCGTCAGGCCGGAGGAGATCGTCCCCGTTGCCTGCGTCCCTGTGTTGAGGCGGTAGAGGATGAGCCTGTTTGCATGGTTGAGCACTTCGTTTACGAGCTTGAGCGCGGGGTCGGACCGGCGGTAGCCGAGGGATACCCGCGTGTCGTCCGACGGGGACAGTTCTGTCACCTTCGCGCCCCAGGGGAGCGTCAGCGGCATGGCCACCACCCCGGTGACGCCCTGCTGCGCGGCGCGTTCTCCGGCCACGGTTTCCACGCTTACGCCGGGGAGCACTCGTTCGATCATATTGTCACTTCCTTCTTTGCTTTTTCGATATACGGGTCGTCCGGCACCGTCTGCTCCAGCGCCCGAACAATCCCCGTGATGTGGGCTACGCGGTCCGTAACGGCCCCGTTCTTGCGGTAGACCACGTACTCTTCATCCTCCCATGGGAGCCGGTGCAGGCCGCTGTTGAGGGCGTACAGCGCGCCCCGCAGCTCTGTGTCGGACCGGCTGTCCGCGGGCCAGTAGACGAGGTCGAAGCCGAACGTATACTCCGAGAGATCGTCCAGCTTCTGCGCGTTGTGGATCTCGTAGAACCCGACGAAGAGCGCGGGCAGCTTGGCATCCTGCCGGATGGGGCCGGTGTAGACCGCCGCCTCCGGCAGCAGCCCTGCGGCCGCCTCCGCGAGCGCAAGCAGCACGCGGTCGGGGATGGTCAGGGTTCTCGCCGCGAGTTTTTTCTTCAGCGCGGCGTCCGGTTTTACATTCACGTTCATGTCAGAACCCCGTTTCCCGTTTGATGCGGTCGATCTCGGCGTCAAAGAGCGCCGGCAGCTGCCGCTCGGCGGCGTTCACGCCTTTCTCAAGCATGAACCGCCCCTCGACCCAACCGGTGGTTTCCTTTGCCTTATTGACCGTGCGGTGCCCATAGTTGACGTACTGCCCGTACTCGACGTTGTTGCTGTAGCCCGAGATGTGGGCGTTGCCGACCTTGCGGGTCTTGTCGCGCCTCCAGTTGCGGCGCAGGTGGCCGGTCCTGTAAGGCGTTTCGCGCTTG
This sequence comes from Anaerotruncus sp., assembly GCF_057433415.1. NCBI lineage: Bacteria > Bacillati > Bacillota > Clostridia > Eubacteriales > Oscillospiraceae > Anaerotruncus > Anaerotruncus sp. Next base: position 13,423 of record NZ_DBMDHH010000007.1, read on the forward strand.
GTGGCCGCCAGACCGGCGTTCGCCTGAGCGGTTACCACCCTGCGGGCGCTCTCGTCGAAATCCGCCAGCAGGCTGTCGAGCTTGAGGCGGAAGTCCGAAAGCGCTTTCCGGTTTTCCGGAGTCATGAGACCACCACACTTTCCAGAGTCACCGCGAGGCTGAGGGCGCCCCGCAGCGGCGGCCCGGCTGCTCCTCTGATGGTTTGCCCGCGGTGCGTGACGGTGACTGCGTCGCCCTGCCGAAGCTCCGTCTCCGGGGCCAGGTAGAGGGTGTAGCGCACCGTCGAAACCGCTGCCGTGTCCTCACCCGACTGAGGGGGCAGGGTGGTACGGGAGAGGTGGCAGGGCAGGCCCGTGTAAACCCGTATATCCTCTCCCGCGTCGCTGTCAAAGCGGACGATGTCCGCCCGGTCGTCCCGCAGCATGGAGAGCGCGGCGCGCGCACGGGCCGTCACGTCTGCTGGAATTGCCACGGGGACTCCTCCTTTCGGGGATAGGCGCTGCGGTAGCGGTTGAGGTCGGAGGCGTATTCGGAAATGAAACCGTCCGCTGTGGCCCGCGCGGTTTCCGAGGAGACGGCGAAGGTGACCGTGACATCCCCCTCTGCGATACTCCTGACCTCCCCGGCACCGCCGGAAGCCGCCCCTGAATCAGCCGTCTGGATATACGCGCCGCACAGCCGGCAGAAGGTACGGAACAGCCCGTCGGGGATATTGTCCGTATTCAGGTAGCTCATGACCTTCTCGGCCATGTCGTCAATCTGCGCCAGCGCCCTGGGGGAGGGGCCGTCCGGGAGCAGGCCCTCCAGTTCCAGGCGCGCGGCCACCTCCGCCGCCGTAAACATTACGGCTCCTTCCGGGGCGGCTTTTTCGGCGCTTTGGCCTCCAGCTCGGCGGCTTTGGCCTCGAGCTCGGCAATCCGATTTTTCGCCGCCTCCAATTCCTTCAACAGATCGGCGGCGTTCTTTGTCACGCCCCGGCGGAGGATGCCGCCGTCCTCCCCGACAAGGTTGTACCCGTCGGAGAGGTATTTCTCGACCGTTTCGTCCGGCACGGTCAGCAGCCGGTTCGCCCGCTGCACCTTTGCCATTACGCGCTCGCCTCCATGTTGATCTGGATGGCGTCAGCCTTCTTGTTGAGGATGAACACGTCCTCGAAGGATTCCTCGTAGTAGACGTACTTGCCCTCGGAGAGCGCGGACGGCTGGTCGAGCTGGGCGAAGGTGTAGGAAACCGGCGTGATGACCGCCAGCGGGTGGATGAGCAGCATGTTGATCTGCTTGGCCGCAGAGGCGACGCTCCAGCCCGTGGTGAACTCATAAAGGGTCTTCATGAGCTCGGACGGCACGACGGTGATGGACACGGTGTCGATGCTCGAGATCATGCGGTTGACGGCGCTCGCGCCGCCCGTGACGCTGACGGTGCGGTAGAACTCCTTGGCCTGCTTGATGATCGTGTCGATCGCCGGGGTGACGTAGAGGATGCGGCCGGAGAGCGGCACGCGCGCCTCGGTCATCTTCTGCATCAGGGCGTCGAAGACCTGAAAGACGTTTTCCACCGTGATGGCGGTCGTGTCGGCGGTCTTAGACTGGCCGGTCCAGTCCGCGTAGATCTTGGAGATCGTGTAGGCGTCCATCTCCGGGAATTTCTGCTCCTGGTTGTACACCTGGGTGATGTTCTGGATCGTGGTCACCATGCCGGTCTGATCAATGTCCTTGGGATGGACCAGCGTCGACCACTTGCGCTCGTTGGTGAGCACCTTGGGTTCCCAGGCGTTGTTGTAATTGCGGGCAGCGGTTGCGATCGTGTCGCGGTCGGCGTCCACGCGCCCGGTCGTCGAAATGCTGGGAATCTCAATGGTCTTTGCATTGATCCAGCGGTACCGGCCGTTATTGGGGGTGCTGTACAGCGCGCCGAAGTACAGGACGTAGGGGAACGCCTGCGACAGCGCGCGGGAATATTCGGTTGCGTAGTTGAGGGCTGCCATGATCAAATCTCTCCTTTACTCTTTCGGTTTGTCCCTCACGCCCATGAAGTTGAACGCGAAGGCGTCGCTTCCCGCCGGATTTCCGCCGGCGGGGTTGTAGTTCTGCTCGGTCCTGCCGGTTTTGAAGAGGAAGGGCTTCTGTTCCCGCAGGGCGGCGATCTGCTCAGTCAGGCCGGAGACGGTCCCGTCCTCCGCGACCGCGACCTTTCCAAGGTCGAGCGCGGCCATCGTGAGCGCGTCGTCATGGACGTTCTCCTTTGCCACCGCAAGCCTGACGGCCGCGTCCTTCGCCTGCGACTTGATCTTCTCCTGCAGCGCGGCGGTGTCGGCGGCGTGTTTGTCCTTCCACTCCTGCGCGGCTTTCTTGAGCCCCTCCGGGTCGAGCTTTTTGAAGCCGTCAATGGCTTCGTTGGCGGATTTGAGCTGTTCACGGATGCCCGCCAGCTCGGTCTGCGCCGCGTCGAACTTGCCCTTGTCCACGTACTGGCCGGAGGCGAGGTTCGCGAGCTTCACGTCGGCGCTGCCCTTGAGCTTCTCCGCGAGCTGGTCGTAGGTGAGCGCCGCGCCTTCAAAGATACTTTTCAAAAATTCCATGCTGTTCCTTTCTCACCCTCGATTTGATTTGTAAACGCGCGGCCACTCCGCGCCCGGGGCTGCCCTGCATTTAAGCGCCGGCAGGGTGGGCGGATTTTTGGGCATAACAAAAGCGCCCCAGCGTAAACTGGCGCGCTTCGGGCACGATCATTTGGTTATTCCGGCTTACCCTCCCGGGGCTTCTCCGGCAGCTTTCGTTCCGGGCGGTGCCTCCCGCCGTCCTCGTCCAGCTCGAAGATCGTATCCTCCGGGTAATCGTCCAGGGATTCCACTTCGCTGAGCTTCACAATTCTCGGTTCCATATCAATTCTCCTCAAAAGAATATTCCAGCCCAAAAGCCTCAGCCAGAGCTGACACAACTTGGTGTTGGTAGATCCGGTTATATTCCGCCACTGAGATTTCGCCTGCTTCACAGCGCGCCCAGACCTTCGGCTCAATGAGCTGCTCCAGCCGAGCATACTCGGCCTCGATCTTTTCGCGGGTATTGAAGGCGGTATCCCAATGCACGGGTGGCCTCATCCGGTAAACGCCTCCGCTGGTGACAGCCCGCATTTCAGCAAGTCCGCTCACGCGCAGGGTATTGATGTCCGCTGGCGAAAAGGACGTATCTTCGGGGTGGTTGTGTGTTAAAATCCCGCCCCTCATCAGGTCGATTTCGCGGCGAGTAAAGCGCACCGACCGCTCCCCGCCCTTCTTCACAAACAGAGTGGATCCGTCCGGGCCATAGACGATGGCGGTTTCCTTTTTCCCGCGGAGCAGCCGTCCTTCGTCCTGAGAGATTTTGCCCAACTTTTCTTCCACTTCGATTATACCATCCCGGGCGCCGGCGTCAATGAACTTTTCCTTCCACTGCCGATAGGTCATGCCCGACGGCACTTCGATTGCGTTTCCATCTCCGTCCCGGGCAAAGCGCTCCCCCTCCTGCCCGACGCCCTCCACCACCGGTACGGTCGTGCAGCGGCACCAGGGATGCATCGGCGGGTAGTTGATCCCGGGCTTCGCGTCCTTCACCGCAAACTCTTTGCCGTCCAGCTCGCCGCAGGTCTCGCAGGTTTTGGCGTCCAACGCCGCGGTATACTGATACCGGCCGATTTCGTCTTCCCGGTAAGCGTCAAGTGTCGCCTGTTCCGCCACGAACGCCCCCTCCGTGTAGAGCAGGCGGTACGCCTCCTTCGCCTTGACGCCGAACCGGGCCGCGAGCTCGTCCGCGAAGTCCTGCGGCGGTTTGCCGGTGACGAACATCCGGTTTACCAGCTGCTGGATCTGCGGCTTGAGGTCCTCCGACTGCCGCCACAGGCGCGTGGAGAACATCAGGCCGTCGAAGGGGTAGTCGAGCAGCCGCTTGACCGCGGCGTCGTTGATCCGCGCGAACTCCGCGTGGAAACCGGTGTATTGATCGACGTCGAAGAGCGTCCGGTGGTACTGGTCGGAATAGACCTCCACGGCCGTGCCGCCGATCAACTCCCGCTGGCTGATATAAAGCCGCTCGACCACCGCGTCCATCCGGCATTTGAGCGCCTGGAGGCGGGTCACCCGGGCCTGTGCCGAGAGGTTCTCCAGCTCGAGGTTGAAGGTGCTCATGCTGTCGAGCGCCAGTTTGCGGAAAGCCGCGAGGTCGTCCTTGAAATCCCGCAGCTCCGCGAGCGACAGCGCCTTTTGCGCCTCGGAAAGCGACACGGCGTTGTTGCGTGCGTACCGGCCGTAGAACGCGTCGATCTGCGATTGGATTTCCCGGCGCGCTCGCTCAAAGGACTGTGCGAGCGTCTTTTGTGCCTCGACGATGTCCGCCTCGGCCTTTAAAAACCGGTCCTCGCTGCGCTTCTGCCAGTAGTCCCGGGAGTTCACTGGGCATCACCGGCGCCCTTCCGCGGTGGTTCCGGCGTCTCCCAAAGCTCCCGCTGTTTGGCTTCCTCCTCCGCAAGCAGCTTGAGCTCCTCGTCCGGATCGGCCACCAGCGGGTTTGCCCGCGCGATGTTTTTCCTGGAGGTGCAGTCCTTCAGGTTTGCGATGATCTGCGACAGCTCGAGGTCGTCCCGCACCTTGTTGCGCTGCCACGTCTGTTCCACCGGCGTGTCCTCAGAGACGCCCAGATGCTTCAGCAGCAGGCGCAGGAGCTTTCCGAAGCCCACGCGGAATTCCGTCTCCTTCAGGCCGGCTTTGAGTTCGAGGAAGCCGTACAGGTGGTCAATCACCACGCCCTTGACGTTCCCGAGCTTGTCGGGGTTGATCTCCACGCCCTGCCCCTGCTCATAGATCGCCTTGCGCACCAGTTCGGCCAGCGTGTTGCGGGCCTCCACCGGGATATCAATGGACAGCGTGTCAAGGCCGCTCCTTTGGTCCGCCGCGCCCTGCAGGTCGACCACCTTGTAGCGCTTGAGGTCCCCGAGGAACTGGTCGAGATCCTGCCCGCCGTAATTTTGCAGCACGAAGATTAGCTGCTGGATGTCCTCGATGTCGTTGATATATCCGGAGATCACCTTGTCATAAACGTCGATGAGTCCTTTGACCGGTTTGAGATCGTTTTGGTGGAGGTTGTTATTGGGGAACTCGATGAAAGGGACCGTACCCCAGCCGTGCCGGAAAACATTGGACTCCGTTTCGGCGCCCGCGTCCACGTCCAGAATGGAAAAGCAGTTGTAGGGTTCAAACTCTTCCGGCAGCGTGGCCGTCGCCCGGTAGGCATAGCAGGCGTCGGCTGTCCAGTATTCACATACGGTCCACCGGCCTCCGCTGTCGTCCATGTCCTCATAACGGCGCAGGACGGCGAGCAGTTCCCGGTCGAGCGTCCTGGCGTAGACCGGGATGATCTGCCGTGCGTCCACCGGCCAGTAGCGGAACCTTCCCGCCGCGTCCTTCCAGACGTGGAGCCATGCGGTCGTGCTGTTGGAGGCGTCCACTGAAAGGGACTGGCAGACCTTGTTCCACTGCTCTCCCAGAGTGGATTTGATCTTGTCGTTCAGCCCCTTCTCCCCGGTGTCGAACGTCGGGGGATAGGTAAACAGGTAGGCGGCCTCCTGGTTGACCAACACGGGATAAAACCCGTGAGAGATCCGGTTGTCCGCGCGGCGAAGGGGATTCCCGGCATCCTCTCCGGGATAGTGGTAGGTGTTGATGGCGTTGTCGCAGCCGTAGTATTCCCACGCCTCATTTATCGTCTTCACGAAGGCGTTGTGCTTCTCCAGACGGCTTCGCAGCAGCTTTTTGAGTACCTCGATGTCCAATCTATCCCTCCTTCGGTTTGAGGATGCGGATGCCGCACGGCGTCATCTCCGGGCCCATCCCGTAGCGCACAGCGTCGATCGTGTGGTTGTTTCTGTCGGGATAGGCGGAGACATACCGCCCGTCCTTGTCGGTGTCGTATTCATAGAGCGTAAACTCCCGGTAGGCGTTGGGCGTCCGGCGCTTGTCGATGACGATCGCGTCGAGATCCTGCAGCCATTTGACGCCGTGGTCAACGCTGTCCGGCCCCTTCCGGCAGGGCTCCACCGAAAGCCCGTAATCCCGCAGCTCCTGAATGGACTTCGGCTCCGCACAGTCTGCGACGATGCGCATGCGGCCGGGATGCCGCTGGACCATGCGTTCCGCGGCCTGGCGGTTCTTCAGGCGGGTTTCGTAGATTTCGTCCAGAAGGTAAAGCGTCCGGTGCTTTTGGTCAAAGTGCATTTTGATCCACGCAAGCGGGTCGACGGCGAAGCCGAAGTCGAGCCCAAAGTGCAGATGGTCGAAAGCCGAGATCTCGTCTTCTGAGATCTCCCGCTCCACCACGTTGTCAAACACCGCTCCGCCGGTTCCGGTCGCAACGCCCAAATATTCGTGCTCATATGCCTGCGGTTTGCGTTCGCGCAGGTATTCCGCCTCGCGGATAAACTGCTCTCCCAGCCATTGGGGAGGCACGTCCAGATAGGTGCTGTGAAAACACAGTCTGTCGGGCGTCTCTTCGAGCTTTTCCACGTTGACCCAGTTGTCGCGGCTTTTGGGCGGGTTGAAGGAGTAGAAAAACCAGAACCGGTCCCCGCCGCGCATGAGGGACTGGTTGACGTTGCGGATTTCCTCCATCCCGGCGAACTGGTCAAGCTCCTCGTACCAGGCGGCCGCGATATACCCGAACGGAATTTTGATGGACTTGATTTTTTCCTTTTCATCCAGCCCGAAGAACAGGATCTTTTGACCCGTCTTGCAGTATGTAATCTCCATTGGGGAAACGGTCGCTTTGAATTCCCCGCGGATTCCCATCATGGAAAGCGCCCAAAGCGTTTGCGCATAGACGCTGTTGCGAAGGGTATTGCCGACCTTTCGCATGACAACCGCGTGCGCGTCAGGATTCCGCAGGAGCAGCAGCGGTATCTCGAGGCTGACGAAGGACGACTTTGTGCTGCCACGGCCGCCGTCCAGCCAGTAATGCGTGTGCCCGTGCGCCCTGACATCCCGGTGGACGTCAAAAAAGTGTGGGGCGATCAGCTCTGATATCTTACACGTCATCGATGACCGTTACCCCCTCCGGATATTCGGCCTTGTCCTCGCCGATGAGGCTTCGCAGTTCCCTGATGGCCGCCACGTCCCCCGATTTTGCCTGATTGAACAGGGCGAGTACGATCAGCTGGCTGTTGTCGATGTCCTCCATCGGGATCCCCACCTTAACGGCCTTGTTGAAATCCCGCTGGTTGGAAATCGGGAGCTCAAGCAGGGCGTTCATGCTCTCACGGAGGGCTTTTCGTCGGCGCTGGGCTTCTTTTTGCGCCTTCTGCCCCTTCTGCCGGATCATCTTTGCCTCTTCTTTGCCGCGCTGGGTCAGAGGAATCAGGTTTTTCTCATTTGCCACATCACCCACCATCCAGTGTTTATCGGCTTTTGCCGCGTAATCATCATGCGGCCCCGCGCCGCCAGTCTCCGAGCGGCGCGGGGCGGTCTTGCGCGGCTGCCCATGTGCTCAATTGCCCACCGCGCGGTTTGGGCACTCCGGGGGTTCCCAGGGGGCTTAGGAGGTGCAAAAGGGGAGGGGAGCCGCCGGGGTCGAACCGGCGCAGGATCCACCGGGGACGCCCGGCGATGTCACAACCACAGCTCCCGCAGGCCGCAGGCTTCGCAAGTTTCTGCAGCACGGTCACCCGGGAATAGAAAAGACCGCCCGCGATTCCTCGTGAGCGATCTTTACTGACTACATCATAACACAGATGAAATATGAAATTCTATGAAGTCTTTACTTCGTTCAATGCTTTTCCATGCAGATTACAGATTTGCCGCCACGAATAATTCAGCTCGACTGCAATCCGCTCAAAGGTGAGGCCGTCTATGTACCGATACCGCAGCAGCAGCCGCAGCCGCTCGTCCTCAACCGTGCCGATCGCGGCCTCGATCTCTTCCCGCAGGCGCACCCGCTCGGCGAGTTGGAGCGTCAGGCGGTTCTGCCACCGCACGATTTTTTCAACGGCCGCTTGCAGCTTGTCCTCGCCGTTTGATCCGCCGCCCGCGGCGCCCATCGTGGTGGTCGTCTTGCGGGACAGGCTTTCCCATCGCAGGATCTCCTCCTCGGTGCGGCGGATTTCGCGCTCATTGTCGCGGTAGCGGCCGAGGTATGCCTTTTTCTCCTGATTGGTCATGGCTCCTCCTAGTTCGGCTCGATCTTTACGAAATTGTATGCTGCGATCGCCCCATCCTGCATAACAACTCGGATGATATCCGGATACGGGACACGCGGATTACGGCCGTAGGTTTCTTCGATCGATGTCTCCGGGTATACTCCGATGTGCGACGCCTCGCACTCCATGATCTTATCCTTGTCGGTCGATGTCCGCCCGCAAAGGCAACAGGTATAATATTTTTTCGTGGTGATCCCCATTATTCTTCCTCCTTTAATTTTCCACGACTGCAAAAATCGTCTCTATTTTTCCGCTCTGGCCTATTTCCCCGCCTGCACAAAAGTACCCCCTCTGTAAAAACGGGAACCCCGCAATATCCGCACTCCCAGCAATAACACCCACCAGCGGCATGTACGGGGTCGATGGTTGGGGCATCCTCGATCGCCTTGGCCAGGTCTCGCTTTTTCCAGGTGTGATACTGCGGGTGCCGCAATATGCGGTCGGAACAAATCAGCTTATCCATCATCGCACCTCCAAATATTCTGCAAGTCCCCTCTCCGGGTTCAGCAGGCGGTCGTGGTATTTGCCGTAGTAGTCAATCGCTTTCATCGCTTGGCCTCCTCAAACCTGCGCAGCGTAACCGGATATTTTCTGATTATCTCTTTTTTACAGTTTCCCATAGCGAAAGGCACCGAATGTCCCCTGATAATGTCGCATATTTTATGAAAAAAACGGCAAGCGCGCGCAACGCTTCTGCCAGGAAATACCGGACAAGGTACATACTCATCAACTTCGTCATACGCGGGCTATTCATCTGTACCGTGACGGAATGTCGCGATCCCTGCTCTCTGAATTACCGTAAGCTGTGTGGATTAAAGTGACTTTATGCCCAAATAATGTTGCGAGCTTGAATAAAAAACTGTATACTAAAAACAAACATAGAATATTTGATCAAAATCTAAAATCACGGAGATGATTAAGTGAAAAATCAGAAAAAGTATCCTTTTGACACAAAAGAGGACTTTGCTAAAGGTTTTTATCTTGTAGCTGAACATGTAACCCGGTATCTGTATCGATATCGAGATTTGCTAATTAGTTTTCAGGATGATGTCATCAGCAATGCAAAAGAAGTACTTGTCGATACTATGCTTAAAACAAGTACAATTATTGAGGGCGATTTCGACACCATGCTGGTTGAATTACGAAAAGATAAGCATAAAACACTAGTTCAATCAGCAAGCCTTAATCTGAACTTGCGGCATAGCAAATTCAAGGACTATGAAGAACGGCTAAATTTTAATTATGGAGTCTTATTGAATACTTTTGGCGATTCAGCAGGCGCATCATATAGACGATTGAGAGACGAATACAGCAGAAAAAAAGGAATACTCAACCTACCGCAATTACAAGATGACAAGCTTGTGAGTGAGGCATTGAACTCTTGCCTAAAAAGCCGGAACTACGTACATCATTTTTCTGAACCAAAGCTCCTCTCATGGCGACGATTTCGTGAAGAACAAATCAAACTGTGCCCAACTGTAGTTTGGCCCCCTGCTGATATAGAGATAACACGTTGCGATATTACAAATATTGTTTCTTTACTAGAAACCTTCAATTTTTATAACCACTATTTTGATCTATTCCGTGTTTTGCAGTTTATGATCAGAAACGACTACTGCATATTAGCAACAGGAATTGGTTGCAAAGGAGTGGTGAAATTTAATGTTTTAGATGAAGTTGAAGACTATTCTTCCATTGTAATTTCAGAGAAAGGAAGCACTTTGTATTCTGAATAATGCAATTATTATCCCAAGAATATTCACACCTTGCTGTTACAAGGAATTCGTGATTATCCTCGGGATAACTATTTTTTCAGCATAATCCTGGCACGGGCTCCCGAATGCGATAACGTCGACCGGCTCTATCCGGTCCCCATGAATCTGCGTGATATCTCCTAAGTGTTTCATTTCTGCCTCCAATCCCGGAGGCTACCGGTAGCCATCCGCCCGGTTAGCTACGCCGGGCGTCCTGTTTCAAGTCCTCGAATCTCATCTGCCCGTCAATCACGGGCGGCGTATACCTGCACTTCTGCTGATGGCGTTTTGCCCCCCCGGAGTGGTGAGGACGCGGCCGCATTTCAGGCATTTCCAGCAGTAGACTTCTTTGTACTGCTCCATCACGGTTCTGTCCTTTCTGACTTCGGAAGCCGCAAGTACCACTCAATGGTTCGCACCGCGCTTTCCCACCCATGGCATACTGTGGCATAGCACCCCTGCGCGTTCAGTTGTTCCACCCACCACAGCTGATCCTTTGTCGGCGTCCCCGTTTCGGTCTTGAGCTCGATGTGCAGTCCGTGATACCCTCCCCGGGCGATCGGCAATTCCAAATCCGGAACCCCCGGCTTGACGCCCATCCTTTTACGCCGGGCGCCCTGCTGAGGTGTGCAGTCGCGCTCGTTTTCGATGTGGTGCAAAAGTTTGAGTTCGGGCCACTTTGTGCGGACTCCCTCTCCCTGGCTCCAGAGCATCACTGCGTACTGGTGCCCGTCCTCCCTGGAAAGGTCGATGCTGTGCGCTTTCGCTGTCATGAGGCGCCCCCCCCCTCTGCCCGTGAATCAGACATCAACCGGTTGAGGATCATGCTTGCCTGCCCCTTGGTGAGGCCGGAGACGTCGAAGCCCTTGCACCTACGCCGGATCACGGCGAGCTGCTTTTCAGTGGCCGGGGCCCGCCCCCACCGGTTGACGATATCGAGATCCCAAATCTGCTGGTTGTCGGGGAACCCTTCTCGCAGCTGCTGGTACGCTTTATCAAGCGCCTTCTGCATCGGGATGCGCTGCCCGAAGTACTCCACCCGCCCGAGCTCATCCGGGCAGGGGATGGACAGGCATTGGCGATCCGGCAGGCAGCAGACGAGCGAGCCGTCCGGCATCTTGAACCAGTTGACATTATGCGTCCGGTATCGCTGCTCCTTTGCCCAGAGGTCCACGATCTGGACGTTCTTAATCCAGCTTTCCGGACAGTCGGCGGCGGACGCTGCCTTGACCGGCAGATCGAAGAGTAGACCCTGTATACCATCCTGATTGCGTGCTGGAATATCCTTGAGGTCGATTCCGAGCAGAGACGGCGCCGTACACAGGCTTGCTTTTCCGGTGACCCCTACGCAGTCGATGAGGTTCAGCCGCTCCTTCCCCGGGAAGGGACGCAGCCCGCGGCCAACCATTTGGGTATAGAGCGTATCTGACTGAGTTGGCCGCGCGACGATGACCGTCTCCACCCGCGGAATGTCGGTGCCTTCGGTGAATACCATGCAGTTGACGATGCAGGGGATTTTACCAGCCGTGAAGGCGCCTACAATGGCGGAGCGATTTTTTGTTTCACCGGTTACGACGGCCGCCCCGGGGATTCGCCGGGCGATTTCCTCCGCTTGTTCTACGCTGACCGCGAAGATCAGCGTCGCGCCTGTGGCCAGTTCCCGGTATGCTTGTGCGATAGCGTCGGCTGTTCCATCCATCGCCTCCGCCAGCTCTCCGGGGGCATAGTCTCCGTGGCTGGTGCGAACACCGCGCAGGTCGTACCCGATATTCACCCGCCGACAGAAGATATCCGAAAGATAATTGTTTTGGATTCCCCATCGGAGGTCCCGCTGAAAGATGATATCCTGGTAGACATCGTCCAGACGGACCTTGTCGCCACGCCCGGGCGTCGCCGTGAATCCCAGGTGCAGGCGCGGTTGGAAGTGGTCAAAGATCCGCCGGTAGGATTTGGCCGCCGCGTGGTGCGCCTCGTCGGTGATGATGAGGTCGAACTCATCCGGGGAGAACCGGTCCAGGCGGCGCGCAAGGCTCTGCACCGACGCGCTCACTACTTCATCCGCCGGCGAGGCATGGTTCGCGCCCTGTTCGATGCCGCATGGACAGTCGAAGTATTTGAGCGGCTGCCGCACCAGTTCCTCTCGGTGCGAAAGGATAAGCGTGCGGCCCTGACGGGGGATATTGGCAAAGGTTACCGTCTTTCCCAGCCCGGTGGCCATCTGTACGAGATACGCTCCCGGGCTTTGCGCCTGGATGACGTTTATACATTCTGCCTGATAATCCCGTAATTTTATGTTCAATCCGCTTCCTCCCTCTTTGTTTTGTGGGACTTGTGGGAATCCGTGGGACGGCAGTCCCACAGCGCAAACCCCCTGTTCATGCGGCCTCGCGCACCCTTGTGGGACTGTGGGACTAAAAACTCGATTTTCCCTTACGCGCGAGGATTCTATATGTGAACAATCTGTGAATCGGAAAAAATAATAATATTCTTATATATACCCTTATATCAGTACCCACAAGTCCCACAGTCCCACAACCAGCCTGCAATGCGGGTTTGCGGGTTTCCGCCTGTCCCACAGGCCCCCACATGCTCCCTACATAATCCTTAAAATCGCTGCTGTTCCACTTCACCCGGACCAAATGGAAGGTCGTCCGGGATAAAATCATCCGCATCCATGTCATTGATCCGCAGGGCCACACACTCGGCGAGGACTCGGCGAATCCGCTTCCCCCGGGTGAGATTTCGGCCCCGAATAAGAATCAATTCGTTCTCCTTCAAGTAACTCATGAGAGCCGAAGCTGAAAATCCAGCTTCTTCCACAGTCCGATTGAATACAGATTTGATGATAAAAGCGACTTTGTTTCCTGTGTAGCTGGCCCCCATGGTTTCGTCTTCGATCGCACCGTAAATTTCTCCAGTGGGTACGCTGTTGACCTCATTGGTTTTATCGATCGCGCTGTCCCTCGTCTCGAAGCGATTGGCGTTCGCCGCCACCCATTGGCACATATACTCGTAACCGCGGGCGCCGGCGGACACCGCCGCCTTCGAGGCGAGGAATCTCGACAGATCCTCCACGGAAAGCGCCCGACTGTCCCGGAAGATCCATTCAGTGGCGAGCGCGTCCGCCGCGAGGATCGCCGACGCGGCCATCGCCTGCTTTTCGGTGGTGTCATTTTCAGACAGCAATCGAAAATACTGTTTGTATAATTCCTGCGCGCGCTCTGTCCCTTCTCCGTCGTCCCCGTAAAGCCGTCCGACAAATTCCCGGCCGGCAAAACCGTAATTACGCTTTACAACGGCAGACAGTCCCGGTCCGTCCTCTATGACCTTCTGGCTCGGGCTGCACTCGATGTCGATGACGCGGTTGACCGCGCCGGCGCCGCTTTGCAGGGTGGTGATCGGGCTTTCGCCTGTGGTCAGAATGCAGTTCGCCCAGGTGGCGGTTCGCTCGACGCCTCCCGTGCGGGTGCCGCGCGTGCGCCCAACGCCCTCCGCCAAGGCGTAGACGTCGAAATCTGGCTTCCCCTTGGCGCCGCGAGAGAGCTGCAGCTCGTCGATCATGAGGGGCAGGTGGTTGTAAAAGGCGGCCAGCTTCTCATGACCGACCTTGGTGGAGTTGAAGGTTTGGATATACCGGCCGGGCGCGGGATTCGCCCACACGCTGGCGGCCAGCATGAGGGCCACTGTTTTCCCGGTGCCGCTCTCTCCGCCCCAAAGATGGACGAAAAAGGGGAGCGCCCCGCAGGGGGCCACCAGCACCGAGGCGAATGAGGCGGCCAGCACGATACGGGCCGTAACGCTTCCGGATGCACGCACCCCGAGCGCCGCCTCCATCCACCGATCCCGCTTCCCGGCGTCACGGACGCTTTCAAAGGCCGCACGGAAGTTTGCCAGTCCGTCGAATACCAGCCCGTCTACAAACGGCGAGAAGCCCTCTCCCTCTATGTATCCCAGCCGCGAAACGCTCTTGCGCTCGGGGATCCTGTCATAGTTGAGATTTTCGACGTCGTGCAGGTAGCGGATCAGCGCTTTGGCGTTTTCGCTGTTGACCGCGATCCCGTTGTCCGCGAGTGCAATAATCTTTTGCGGGCTGGCCAGTTGACTTTTATCTACAATGACCTCCCGCCATCGCTTGCCCTTGGAATATGCAATACGCAGTTTTTCAAGCCCCGTGTCGATGTTGATGAGCCGTTCCACCGGCATGACCGGATGGCAGCACGCCTCCAGGGCGTTTGCCCCCGCGCCCGTGCGCACGCCGAAGTCGTCCGCGACCCACTCTCCGGTGTCCAATTCGGCGGCCTGTCCGGTAAACTCGGTGGAGTTGGTGTAGCCGACGACGTCCCGCGGCCGTTCCTTTGATTTAATATACTGTCTGTATAACCTGTTGAAGCCTTTGAAGCCGATTGCCTCCGCTTCCTGCATCATTTGGGCGAGGTTTTGCTCATGCAGGAACGGGTCGCCCCGCAAGGCATAGAGCTCTTCATAGGGCGCTGTCGTTTTGAGGTAGTCGTCCATCGTGTATCGTGGGGTGATGCGGCGCATCCCTAAATTGCCCTGTACCGATGGCGCGCCGGTTGTTTTCGCCGTCTCCCTCACCTCTGTTCCGTGTAATCAAAATAGTAGTCAAGATACTCTAATCGCCCGAGCAGCTCGGCGTATGCTCCCGCGTCCTCTGCCGGCAGGCCTTTCCACGGCGGTTCTGTGGCCCGTATTTCGCGTGCCTCGGCGCACTTGAGCAGGATGTCCACACAGGCGGCGGCGCGCTCTGTGGCCTCCCTGCGTCGGCGCTCGCGCCATTCCCGGGCGGACGCGGAATCCGTGTGGCCGTCCAGCGGCAGGCCAAGGCGGAAATCCTCGTTGAGCCGCCGGGCCGCCTGCCGCGCATCTAACCTGAACAGCCGGGCGGTGAAGTCTATGACGTCCCCAGTGGCGCCGCAGACAAAGCAGTGATAGCCCCTGTCCCCCGGATAAACGCGGAGGTTGGGATCGCGGCCGTTGTGGAAGGGGCAGGGCATGCGTCCGTGCCGGTTGACGCGGAACCCATAGTACTCTGCCGCCTCACGTGCTGGTATCGCCGCCTTGATCCGTTCAAAAGCGTCTGGAGAGATCGAACCCCCAGCGTGCTCTGCGCGCCCGGAATCCCCCGTGGCGGCGCGCTGCTTTCGCAGCTCAGAAAGGCAGGTCATTGTTGTCTCCAGAGAGTTCAGCGAAATCGCCGGCTTCCTCCGCCACATAGGGTTGCGCGGGCACCGCCGTATCAGGCGCGTCCCGCATGATACTAACAAATTCGCAGACCAACTCCGTACTTGTCTTGACTTCGCCGGTGCTTTTGTCGGTATACTCCCCCGTCTTGGTGCGGCCGATGGCGAAAACGAAGTCTCCTTTGCGGATATCCGCGGCCGCCCTTGCAGCCGCATGCCAGCAGGTGCAGCGGACCCAGATGGCTTCTCCACGCTCGTCCACGTTGGCGGAGGGCTTCTCGCCCACCTTGACGGAGAAGTGCGCCAGGGAGGAATCCTTATCGCCGACCCGCCGGTATTCGGCGTCGCGGGGCACGTAGCCTGAAACCATGACAGACCCGTCTGGCAGCTTTGTTTGCATCAGGCAACGTCCTCCTTTGATAAAAGTCCGATCTCGGTGATGACTTTCGTGCGTCGGCACCAATCACAACTTCCGCATCTGTCCGGTACGCCATCATCGCGTTTGAGGGCGGCGTACTGCGGAGCCAGCTCGCGGACGACTTCCAATGCGCTGTCGAGTTGGCTTTGCTCGACCTGCCAAATGCCGATATCCGGTTCCCGCTCCTTGGTCGCCGCCGCCAGATAGAAGGGCAGAGGCGCGGCGTCCGCCCCGCGGCTCTGTCGCTCGACCTCCTGATAGATGGCGGCCTGAAAATCGTATCCCCATGCCAGCCACCAGGGCAAGCGCCGATGCCCGTCCGGATCCCATACCGGCTGGAAATCCCGCATGATCTTGAGATCGACGAGGGCTTTGCCGCGGTGCAGGGAGTCCACCTTAATTTTAAACGGCACACCCGCAATCTCACCGGTCATGATGACCTGCTTTTCGCCGGACAGGTATTTTGTGAGCGTAGGATCCCGCTCGATTCGGGCGATGACCTGCTCCGCCTGCCGGTATTCCGCCTTAAGTTCGCCAGCCCGGGTAAAGATGCTGGGATGCTGCTCACGGAAGGTCTCCAGCGTACCGGAAAAGTGGGCGTCCACGTAATTCCCGACGAGCAGCGCGGTTGTCTCCTCCGGCAGCCACTCGCCGCGGATCTCTGCCAGTGCGGCCGCCTCGCAGGTTCTGAACGCCTTGAATTGGCTGGCACTCATGTAAACGGCCTGCGCCTCGGGAGAAAAATAGGTGCTCTCCGTGAGGGCGACGCCTCCGGATGTCCCGCTTGCATTTGTCATCCCTCCAGCTCCCCCTCTGCAAAGGAAAGCCAATCCTCATGATCCACGCAGAAGTCCCCCTCGAGCTCCGGCAGGCCCGCCTCTCCGGCTTCCGCTTGGTATGCCTGTTTGGCAAGGCGCAGCCGGTCCTCCTGCGGGAGATATGCCCACCAATAATCGAGGTAAAACTCGGCCTCGTGCGCGGCGATAAAGTCTTCGCGCAGTTCATCCGCATGTTCGTCGCACTTGTCTTTGATGCAGTTTTCGCATACGAACTGGCCGTCAAGCGGCATCAGCTCGCACTCCGGGAACTCATCCCCACAATGTGTACAGGCCACCATGCGAGTCTCGCGGAACAGGTCATACAGCATCCTTGGGCGCCTCCGTTTCCTGGTCTCCCACACTCACCGCCAGAGCATCCACGGCTGCCCGCTGAAAGGTAAAGTAATCCTCCCGCTTTGCCATCCCGTCCTTGAGCGCATCGTATACGCCCTTGAGGCTGGCAAGATCGGAGGCGTCGAAGCTGGCCACCGGATAGCCGATGTAGTCCTCGATCTGCTTGCGGGAGACCTTGAAAGACTTTTCAAACATCTGGAGCATGTTTTTTACTGCGTCGTCGAAGCTCTTGCCCTCTCCCTGGGCCATGGTCTTGTTGCAGATACCAAGGGCCTCGTCCACGATATCGCCGGGGATAACGCCCAGGATGCAGGCGCGGACCCTGCGGGCCCCCATGTTGGCGGTCATCTCGTAGATATCCCGGTTGTCGGTCAGGGCCTGCTTGCCGCTTTTGGTATCCCTCTCGTGCTTTACCGAGAATACCATGGAGCGGCGGACGTTGGTTTCGAGGTCCCAGGCATACGCCATCATCTCGGAGAGCCCGTCTGTGTTGGATAACTCGATGATCCCGTAATCAATGTTGCCCCACGCCTGTGCGATGGCCTCCGCCAGCCGGATGGAGGGGCCGTTTACCTTCTGGCCTCCGCGCGGGAAGGTGTACTGGCTGACGGCGGCAAGGCTTTTTCGCTCGCACATCTTGGTGATACGCAGTCTGGCATCCATCTGGTCACGCGGGAACTGCTTGGCCATGAAGATGGCGCCCTGCACCTCTTGGGCCTGCCGGGAAACCACCATGTTGGTGGCCAGACCGTTGCCGGCCTTTATAAGATCACTCATTTGCACAATCCTCCTATCATGGCGTGTCCAGCGGATCCGGTTCGAGCCGACGCAGCGTCACGACCTCGCCGTCCGTCTCGACGACCACCATCTCGTTGGGCTGCCAGCCGACCAGGCGGCGAATATCCCGGGGGATCATGACCCGGCCGACGTCGTCCAGCGAACGGATACTTCTGGTGTCAATCATTTTTTTGCCTCCTCGTCCCGTAAAATACTAATGAGCGCCTGGACCTGCCCGAAGAGGCGCCAACCCCGGGGTGATTTGGGGTCATTGACCAACTCCACCGAGATCGCCCGCAATCGGTCAGCGATGCCGTCCAAAAGAGAAGCTGGCGGCTCCGATCCGTGTCCTGGTTGGCTCGCAGTGTCATTTGGCAATTCGGGTGCCGCAGGCGGCGCGGGCACAGCCTGTTCGACCAATATACGTGGCTTAATCTCATGAGTGCCGCCCCACTCATGCGGCTCTGGCTCCGGCCGGCGTTTGATTTTCAGGCCCAGTGAGGACAGCTTTTGATAGATCGCACTGGTTGTTCGGTCGAAAGCTGCGGCCAGCTCGGGGGCAGTTGCATAATCTGCTACCATCTGCCGCAGACGGATGACTTCCTCCGGCGCCCAGCCACGGGCTTTATCGCTACTCATTTTGTGGGTCTCCCGACATTGCCCGGTCGAACATATCCAGGCACTTTTCCATCGCCAGCCGCAGTTCCAACTTGTCAGCGTTTTCGGCGAGTTGCCTGAGCCCATCTCGGACGTTGTCCGGTACGGGGTTCCCGAGGGAATATTTCTGCAGCATGATGCCTTCGTCCGTCGTATAGATTTCGATCGGGTCACCTTGAGCCCAGCCGTATCTGTGCCTCAGTTCCTTCGGGATGACCACCCGGCCGAGCTCGTCGAGACGGCGGATAATTCCAGTCGCTTTCATGTTGACAACGCCTCCTTTTCGCGTTACACTTTAAGTATAGATATTTTTCTCGTGCGCCTCGTCGGTGTCCTACCACCGCGGGGCGCTATCTTTTTGCGCTGCGCCAGAGCGCGAGAAACAGGATCACGCCGGCCACCAGCTCGCTGATGAGCATGCAGAGGTGTTGCTGGGTGATGCGGATTGTGATGATCCAGGTGCCGATTGTGTCCCCTCCTTTCGATATACATTTCAACTCCTGATACCACGATCATGAAGACCGCCAGCGGGCCCGCGATTGCCGCGAAGGTGACAAGGTTGTCCATCATGCTGGGGCCTCCTTACCGGTGAAAATAATCGGTCGCCCAAAGCGGCAGTAGAACACGAAGCCTTCTTTAGGAATTTTCACGCGGCTCTTCGTGACAATGACGGGAAAGCCGAGCTTTTCGGGTTCGTTTTGCGCCTGCCACCGCAGCGTGTTCGGGTCTGTGTCGAGATACTCGTAGATGTCCGCCGGCACCAGCATGTCCTTATCCAGCTTTTCGATCTGGTCCAGCGTCATGATTTACCAACCTCCTTTCTGCTGCCCTTGGGGCGGTTTGTATTGCTTGGCCGTTTTACTTGTGGTAAAATTTTATTGGGAGAAGGTGGGAAAATGTACGATTTTTTAGCTCAACAAAATATTATTCTGTCAAAACTTAATTGTCTTTCCCAGATTCAGGCATCAGTGAGCAAGTTTCGTACCGATTTGATAAGCCCAATCCTCACTTGCAAGGAAGTGGCGGATAATTGGGCTGCCAGTATGCAGTCCATCAAGCGGTTTTCCGATCAATTTGAGGCCAGATTCTCAACTGACATCGCCGTTCCCTTAATAGGACTGGCAGATTCGATACGCAAAGCACAGGAACCTTTTATAAATATTCACTTGTCATGTTTAGCGGCATCTAACCAAATCAATTCTATAGCCGCTTTTATTGAGAAGAGCACATGGGATACTGTGCCTCCGTCCTTGTATTCTCGTGGACTACAAGCGTTAGATGTTGCTGCATCGTTTGCTGATAAATATGATAATGAGAGCTGTACCCAAGCCGTCAAAACCTGTGAAGAGGTTAAGCTTCGTAAAAAATGGGTACGCTCCGACATCCTGTCCGCTCTTGGAGTGTTGCTTGCGATCATCGCTTTGCTTTTTCAAATCGCCGACCGAAAGAGTGAGGAAATTGCTCGAGAAAGTGCCCGATTGCAAAACGAAGCGATAATCAGCCAGAATGACAGGCAGGCCACCATTGAAGAGCGAAAAGTACAGGGGCTAGAAGAAATCGAACATGATATAAAAATAATAGCTGGAGAAGTTGAAGCAATTAAATCGATTTTAGACGAGCTTTCCGAGTTGGACGAGGATGGTGGAGAACTGGGTGAGAATGAGGCTGAACTCGGAGAGAATATTGAAAAGCCTTGAATACAGAAAGATTTGCAATATAATCAGCCCAGTCTGCAGGAGGCCGACATATGATATGATTTTTATCGTCCGTTCCAATTGATCACCTCCTAAAAAGAATACTTATGATCGACATGACAATTGCGGCAATCAATAATACTGATCGTACTGAATCCAGCATTTACCGCTCCTTACTTCCGCCCCTCGGGGCGGTTTTTTGCGTAGTCATCATTTGCTTACATGAGTTGTTAAATCGTCGCTGAGCAGTTCGTTTACGTTTATCCCGGCGGCATCACAAAGATTAAACAACTCATCTGCCATCAAGCGGCGCTTGCCCAAAAAAATTTTTGATATGGTGTCGATTGGTATTCCTGTCTTTTGGGAAAGCGTTGTGTATTTGATCCCAGCGGTGTCGATCTTCGTCTTCAACCGGTCTGATACACCAGGCATATTATCACCCCTTTAATCTATATTTATTAGACTTTTCTATATTTTATACTATGTTTCATAGAGTGTCAAGCCGTTTTAGCAATTTTTATCTATATTTTTTAGAGTAAGTTCTTGAAATTCGAGAATTTGTAGGTTATAATAATGGCACTAGATAAAAAGGTGGTAGCAACGGATGTCAAGACAAGAAATTGCCGCAACCCTCAAGCGACTGCGGAACGCCTGCGGTTTGACAGCAAAAGAAGTTGGCTTATATGTTGGGAAATCCGATAAAACCGTTGGAGCGTGGGAAAACGGGAGGGGACAGCCGGATGCTGATACCCTGTTGCTCTTATGTGGCCTTTATCGTGTAACAGATGTTCAGGCGGAGTTTGGATATAAAAAATCCTCTACTGTAGAAGGGGATACAGTAGAGGACTGCAGGCGGGTTATTAAAACTTGTCGAGACCTCGATGAACATGGAAAAACCGCAGTGCTGTCAGTGCTAGACGTAGAGTATAGCCATTCAAAAAACAACGTTACACCGCTTTCGCCGGAAGCCGCCCCCATCGAGGTCGGCAATATTGCAGCCCGTGGCGGCGGCGTCCACGTCCCCGACGCGGAAGAGTTAAAGGATATGCAGGCAGTTTATGAAAAGCTGGTGCAGCCCGCGGACGAGAAAAAGAGGAGGAGAAATCAGGGTGATACCTAATGTCTGTCAGTGAAATTTCTAAGACAGCTTGGAAGGTATTGATTGACAACAAGATCGAACAATTTCCAGTGCGGCCCACTGGCATCGCCAGAAAAAACAACATTCTAGTATTCGAGTACAGCGACTATATGCACGCGACTGGCCGGACATGCGCGGAACTCTTCGACCGTTACGGGAAGGACGGATTCACCCAGCTGCTTAATGGAAGATACACGGTATTTTATAATCATTGCAACAGCCCCGCACGTTGCCGCTGGACGCTTGCCCATGAGTTGGGTCATATCTTCCTCGGGCACATCACAGAGCAACGCCCAACGTTGTCCAGGGGCGTTGTGAAGGATTTCCTAGATATACAGGCCGACAACTTCACTGCACGCCTCCTGTGCCCCGAAGTTATTGCGCATTTCTGCGATGTGCAGTCGGCAGAGGAACTTCGCGACCTGTTCGACGTTTCAGTCCAGGCGACGCAAGCCCGCTGGCGGAGTTTGAGTGAACGGCGATCTCGGGGCTCTTTCCGCTTGGAGTCAGAAGAGAAAATCCTGCTCAATCAGTTAGATTCTTTTATTGCCCGCTATATTTCCGAGAAAGCCAACGGTGTTCCTGACATTACGCCCCCAGGTTGCAGATCACTGTCTTACCGGATTTAAAAAAGACCGCTCCCGGCGGCAACCGGAAGCGGTCAGATGCAAGCCATAAACCTACCAAAATTTACAGCTCTTGCGATTTGATTTTACCACCTCGTGGGCCAAATCGCAAGGGCCTGGCGAGGTGTTATTTTTTGATTTGCAAGAAGTGTGCGCGGGAGATCCCGGCCGACAGCATTTTCTGCTGTTTCTGCGGAACCCGGCAGATGCCGGCGGAAAAGAAGCGGAGCAGGAGAGCACGCCCAAACGGCACTGGATCGGCATATAAGAGAGGGAAGGCCTGGACGGCTGTCGCCATAGTGGGCTGGAAGACCGTCGAACTCGAAGACGGTAAAAAGAAGCGCATACCGGTCAAGCGCACCAAAGGCGGGTTCGCGAGCAAAACGGACGCGCTCAATTAT
The DNA here is from genome assembly GCF_057433415.1 of Anaerotruncus sp. Taxonomy (NCBI): domain Bacteria; kingdom Bacillati; phylum Bacillota; class Clostridia; order Eubacteriales; family Oscillospiraceae; genus Anaerotruncus; species Anaerotruncus sp. The sequence goes on from NZ_DBMDHH010000007.1 coordinate 35,475, forward strand.
ACACTTGCCCTTCGCGGGCAGCAGATCAAAAAGGGAACAGTCACCCTGAATACACTCTATCAGCCATGGAGTACGAGCGCGTTGCTCAAATTATCAAAATCCAAACAGACGGCCTATAAAATTGCATTCGGGAAGTGGGAGCAACTGGCGTATACCGACATATCACAACTGACGATCGGCGTGTTGCAGGATCAGTTGGACGAGAAAGCGCCGACTTTCTACCCGGCTCGGGACATGAAATCCTTGCTGTCCCATCTCTACAAGCGGGCAATTGCTCAGGGGGATGTTACCTCAAATCTGGCGGAATTCCTTGTGTTGCCGAAGCTGGAAGAAGGGGAGAAGACCCCATTCTCATCCGAGGAACTGAAATCCCTTTGGAAGGACTATGCGGACGGGCATACGTTCACCGGATATATCTTGTTGATGTCCTATAGCGGGATGATGCCAGGTGAACTGTTCATCGCAGAGAAGGCTATGATCGATTGGGGAAAGCAGACAATCCTCGGTTGCGGCCTGAAAACCAAAAAGCGCAAGGAAACGCCGCTGGTTATCGCGGATATTATCTTACCGGTGCTGCATGACCTCTGCGAACACTCTAAAAGCAAGATGCTGCTGGACCTGAACCGGGACTATTTTTATGAGCAATTCCACGAGACGATGCGGCGCTGTGGTTTTGCGGCGGAGCACACCCCATACGATTGCCGGCACTCGACGGCGACAGCACTCGCTCTCGCGGATATACCACCATCGATCATCCAGAAAGTCATGAGGCATACAAAGTTTGCGACCACCCAACGGTACATCCACGTGGATGCGGATTCGATGCTGGAAGCCGTCAACAAGATAGCAAAAGACGAGGATTCCCACGCATAAAATGTTGTCAGTAATGTTGTCAGTAGAATTATTTTTTGCTATTTTACACTCACTTTTTGGGCAGACAAAAAACCCGCATGACAGCCATCAAACTGGCTTATCATGCGGGTTTTGGCGGAGATGGAGAGATTCGAACTCTCGCGCCCGTTTCCAGACCTACTCCCTTAGCAGGGGAGCCCCTTCACCGACTTGGGTACATCTCCAAATGGGTGGTGCGTTCAGGATATTTAGTTGTGGAGGGGATGTTGGCGGAGAGAGTGGGATTCGAACCCACGGCTCTTTCGAGTCACCGGTTTTCAAGACCGGCTCCTTAAACCGCTCGGACATCTCTCCGTACGTAACGCCAATCATAATACCATATTTATGGGGACAAGTCAAGTGGTTTCCCCGCGCGGAGCGCGGCGGGGGGCGGATTTTTTGCCCGGGGCGCGGCGCTTGGCGGCGGGCTTTTTGCGCACCGAGAAGCCGAAGGTGCCGAGGCTTTTCCCCAGCGCGAAGTATTCCCCGTGGGCGTAGGCGGCAAGCCCCACGGAGCCCAGGTGCAGCTTGCCGGCGCGGTCGACGAGGGAGGGGTCGACGCCGACGGCGACGATCTCGGCTAGAAACATGTCGTGGGAGCCGAGCGGCAGCACCTGCCGCACGACACATTCGAGCGAGAGGGGACACTCGGCGACCGAGGGGGCCGACACCTTACCGGAGGCCTCGGGAGTAAGGCCGCAGGCGGAGAACTTGTCAAGGCCGCGGCCGGAACGCACGCCGCAGAAATCGGTGGCGCGCACGAGCGCGGCGGTGGTGAGGTTGACGACGAACTCCCCCGTCTCGGAGATCAGCCCGTGGGAATACCGTTCGGGGCGCACCGAGACATAGGTCATGGCGGGATTCGTATTTACGATGCCCGTCCACGCGACGGTCAAAAGGTTCGGCTTTTCGAGCGTTCCGCAGGAGACGAGCGCGGGCGGCACGGGCGCGAGCAGCGTCCCCGGCTTCCAAAGCAGCTTCGGCATGTATAGGTTCCGCCCTTTCCGGTCAATTTATCCTTAGTATACCATCATTCCGCCGCAAGGTGCAACGTTTTACGGATTTCTTTGGTAGACAAGCCCAATTTGGACGGGTATAATTGTAGTCAGACGGACCGCGGCCGGTGCCCGGGCACCGGAGGAACGGCCGAACCGGCGGCGTCAATTTCGCCGGGGCTTGCCCGGTTGGGGAAGCCGGAAAGAAAGCGGGAAGGGATGACCTCCAATGAAGGATGGACTGATCAAGGCGGCGGTGGGCACGCCGGAAATCCGGGTGGCGGACTGCGCCTACAACGCGGCGTCGGCCGCTGCGGCGGCCAGGCGCGCCGCGATGGAGGGCGTGCGGATTTTGGCGCTGCCCGAGCTCTGCCTGACGGGGTACACCTGCGGCGACCTCTTCCTGCAGGACACGCTGATCGAGGGGGCGTATGCCGCCCTTGAGACGGTGCGCCGGGAGACGGAGGACCTCGACATGCTCCTGGCGGTGGGGCTGCCGGTCATGTGGCACGGAAAGCTCTACAACTGCGCAGCGGTCCTCTGCCGTGGGGAGGTGCTCGGGCTGGTGCCCAAGACCCATCTGCCCAACTACGGCGAATATTATGAAAAACGGTGGTTCGCCCCCGCGCCGGAGGAGAACGGCTATCTGACGGGCGTCTTTGGGGAGGACGTGATCCCCTTCGGCGCAAAGCAGCTCTTCCACTGCGAGGAGCTGCCCGGGCTGGTGCTCGGCGTCGAGGTGTGCGAGGACCTGTGGGCGCCCTGCCCGCCGTCGATCACGCTCGCGCAGGCGGGCGCGACGGTGCTCGTGAACCTTTCGGCAGGGGACGAGACGGTCGGCAAGGCCGCCTACCGCCGGGAGCTGGTGAAGAACCAGTCGGCGAGGCTCGTCTGCGGCTACCTCTATGCCAACGCGGGCGAGGGGGAGTCGACCACCGACATGGTCTTTTCGGGGCACGGGCTCATTGCGGAGGACGGCGCGCTGCTCGCGGAGAAGCCGCCCTTTACCGGCGGGTTCGCCGTCACCGACCTGGACATCGGCCGGATCACCGCCGAGCGCAGGCGGCTGACCACCTTCCCGGCCGCCGCCCGCGAGGGCTACCTGAGCAGCACCTTCTCCCTCTCCCCACGCGAGACGCCGCTCACCCGGACGGTGCCGCGGCACCCCTTCCTGCCTTCGCCGGGGGAACGGGACGGCTGCTGCGAGCAGGTCCTGCAGATCCAGTCGCGCGGGCTTGCCCGGCGGCTCGCCCACTCAGGCGCGAAGACCGCCGTCGTGGGCATCTCGGGCGGGCTCGATTCGGCGCTCGCCCTGCTCGCGGCGGTGCGCGCGGCCGATCTGCTCGGCCGTCCGCGCGTCAGCGTGCAGGCGGTGACAATGCCCGGCTTCGGCACGACCGCGCGCACGAAGGGCAACGCGGAACTCCTCTGCGAACGGCTCGGCGTGAGCTTCTCCTGCGTGGATATCGCGGACGCGGTCGGCGTGCACTTCCGCGACATCGGGCAGGACCCCGGCCTGCGCGACGTGACCTATGAAAACGCGCAGGCGCGCGAGCGCACCCAGGTGCTGATGGACATCGCCAACCGCACGGGCGGGCTGGTGGTCGGCACGGGGGACCTCTCCGAGCTGGCGCTCGGCTGGGCCACCTACAACGGCGACCACATGTCGATGTACGGAGTCAACGCGTCGGTGCCCAAGACGCTGGCGCGGGAGCTCGTGGCATACGAGGCGGACCGCGCCGGCGACCCGGTCCTCGCAAAAGTGCTGCGCGACATCCTCGACACCCCGGTGAGCCCCGAGCTGCTCCCGCCCGCCGAGGGGGAGATCGGGCAGAAGACGGAGGATCTCGTGGGGCCCTACGAGCTGCACGACTTTTTCCTCTACTACCTCGTGCGCTGGGGATTTTCCCCCCGCAAGATCCTGCGCCTCGCCCTGCGCGCCTTCGACGGCCAATACGGGCGCGAAACGATCCTCCACTGGCTGCGGACCTTCTGCCGCAGGTTTTTCGCGCAGCAGTTCAAACGCTCCTGCCTGCCCGACGGGCCGAAGATCGGTTCGGTCTCCCTCTCGCCGCGCGGCGACTGGCGGATGCCGAGCGACGCGGCCGCCGCCCTCTGGCTCGCAGAGCTCGACGCGCTCTCCTGATCCCGCGACACAGCCTCCCGGCCCCGCACAGCGGGGGCCGGGAGGCTTTTTTGACGCGCCCGGACGGGCTGAGGGGAAACCGGCGCCTGCTAAAAAATCGCATATTTTGGCTTTTTGATTGTAAAGACTTTCCAGCGGGCGGGTGGTAGGATAAAATCACCGAAAGGGAGAAACACCCGAATCTGCGAGAAGGAGAAAAGAAAAATGAAAAAGAGAATCCTGGCAATCGTCCTGGCAGTGTGCATGGCGTCCATGGTGTTCGCGGGGTGCGGCAGCGAGCCCGCGGCGGCTCCGGCCCCGGCCGATACGCCCGCCTCCGCCGACGCGGCCCCGGCTCCCGCCGAGCCCGCCGCCAAGCCCGCCAACGACAAGCTCGTCGTCGGGTTCGCGCAGATCGGACAGGAGTCCGGCTGGCGTGACGCCGAGACCCAGTCCATCCAGTTCTACGCGGGCCAGAACATCGACACGATCGACCTCAAGTTCGCGGACGCGCAGCAGAAACAGGAAAACCAGATTAAGGCGATCAAATCGTTCATCGACATGGGCGTCGACGTCATCGGGCTCGCCCCCGTCGTGGAAACCGGCTGGGACGCGGTCTTCACCGAGGCCAAGGAGGCCGGCATCCCGATCGTGCTCGTCGACCGCAAGGCTGACGTTCCCGAGGACCTCTACGCGACCTTCATCGGCTCCGACTTCATCAAGGAGGGCAACGACGGCGCCGACGAGATGGCGCGCCTGCTCGACAACAAGGGCAAGATCGTCGAGCTTGAGGGCACCGTGGGTGCCTCCGCGGCCAATGACCGCAAGAAGGGCTTCGACGACCAGATCGCGGCCAAATATCCCGACATCGAGATCCTCGCCTCCCAGACCGGCGACTTCACCCGTGCGAAGGGCAAAGAGGTCATGGAGTCCTTCCTGAAGACCTACGGCAGCGAGATCCAGGGCGTTTTCGCCCACAACGACGACATGATGCTCGGCGCGATCGAAGCGATCAAGGAAGCCGGGCTCAAGCCGGGCGTCGACATCAAGACCGTCTCCTGCGACGGCGTCAAGGGCATCTTTGAGGCGATGGCCGCCGGCGAGGCGAACGTCACCGTCGAGTGCAACCCGCTGCTCGGACCCCAGTTCTTCGAGACCTGCGCCAAGCTCAAGGCCGGCGAGACGGTTGAGAAGTGGATCAAATCCGAAGAGGGCGTCTACCGCGCCGAAACCGCGGCCGAGGACCTGCCGAACCGCGTCTACTGATCCAAGTCTTTTCATTCTTTCTTCCCAACACGAATAGAAACGTTGAAATCCGCTCCGGCGCTGGGTCGGAGCGGATTTCGACAGTCATGCAGGAATAGCGAGAGGAGGATACGGCGATGGATGCGGAAAAGCTGCTTCTGCGCATGGAGCACATCTCCAAGCGGTTCCCGGCGGTCGTGGCGCTGGACGACGTGGAGTTTTCCCTGCGCGCGGGGGAGATTCACGCGCTGCTCGGCGAAAACGGCGCGGGCAAATCCACGCTGATCAAGGTGCTGACCGGCGTGGAACAGCGCGACAGCGGGACCGTCTGGCTGGAGGGGAAGGAGATCTTCCCCCGGACCCCGCAGGAGGCGCAGGAGACCGGCATCAGCACGGTGTATCAGGAGATCAATCTCTGCCCCAACCTGTCGGTGGCGGAGAACATCTATATCGGCCGCGAGCCCCGCAGGGCGGGGCGCATCGACTGGAAAACCATCAACCGGAAGGCGGCGGAGCTGCTCGGCCGGTTTAATCTGAATATCGACGTCACCCAGAACCTCGACGCCTATTCGGTCGCGGTGCAGCAGATGGTCGCCATCGCGCGCGCCGTCGACATTTCGGCCCGGGTGCTCATCCTCGACGAGCCGACCTCGAGCCTCACGGCGGTCGAGGTGCAAAAGCTCTTCGAGATCATGCGGATGCTCAAAAGCCAGGGCATGGGCATCATCTTCGTCACCCACTTCCTCGATCAGGTCTATGAGGTCACCGACACGATCACCGTGCTGCGCAACGGCGAATATGTCGGCACCTACGCGACCGCCGAGCTGCCGCGGGTCCAGCTGGTCGGCAAGATGATCGGCAAGGAGTACGCCGAGCTCGAGGGCAGCGCCGCCGCGAAGGGCGGCGAGGAGCGGATGGGCGAGGTGCTCGTGGAGCTGCGCGGGGCGGGCTCCGCCTCGATCCCGGACGTGAACCTCGAGATCCGCCGGGGCGAGGTGCTCGGCCTCTCCGGGCTGCTCGGCTCGGGGCGCAGCGAGACCGCCCGGCTCATCTTCGGCGTCGACCGGATGGAGCGGGGGGAGGTCGACGTGCGGGGCAGGAAGACGGAGGTGCGCGGCACCCTCGCGGCGATCCGCAGCGGGTTCGCCTTCTGCCCCGAGAACCGCAAGACGGAGGGCATCGTGGGGGATTTGACCATCCGCGAAAACATCGTCCTCGCCCTCCAGACCAAGCGGGGGATGCTGCGGGCGATCTCCCGCGCGGAGGCGGAGAAGATCGCGGACGAGTACATCGAAAAGCTCGCGATCAAAACCCCCTCGCAGGACCAGCTCATCCGCAACCTGTCGGGCGGCAACCAGCAGAAGGTCATCCTCGCCCGCTGGCTTGCCACCAACCCCGACCTGCTGATGCTCGACGAGCCGACGCGCGGCATCGACATCGGCACCAAGGCGGAGATCCAGAAGATCGTCATCCAGCTGGCCGAGGAGGGCATGGCGCTCATCTTCATCTCGTCCGAAATCGACGAGATGCTGCGCTGCTGCAACCGTATGGCGGTGCTGCGGGACAAGGTGAAGGTCGCCGAGCTCTCCGGTGAGGAGATCTCCGAGGCGGCCATCATGAATCTGATCGCGGGAGGTGCGCAGAATGAACAGCCGGCTTAAAAAGCTCACGAAGTGCCAGTCCTTCTGGCCGCTGATGGTGCTGCTCGCCATCCTGCTCGTCAACGGCGTCGTGTCGGGCGGCGCCTTCTTCCAGATGAGGATCGTCGACGGCCACCTCTACGGCAGGCTCATCGACATCCTGCGCAACGGCTCCAAGCTCATGCTGCTCGCGACCGGCATGACGATGGTGCTCGCCACCGGCGGCACCGACATCTCGGTCGGATCGGTCATGGCGATTTCGGGCGCGATCGCCTGCTCGGTCGTCGACGGGCGCATCCTGTCGTCGCTCGGCGGCAGCGTCACGGCCGCGGTGCTCATCGCGGTGCTCGCGGGCGTCCTCTGCGGCGCGTGGAACGGGCTGCTCGTCTCCAAGATCAAAATCCAGCCGATCGTCGCCACGATGATCCTCATGGTGGCGGGGCGCGGCATCGCGCAGCTCATCACCGACGGCAAGATCGTCACCGTCAATTCGGACGCCTACTACTTCATTAACGGCGGCTACATCCTCGGACTGCCCTTTCCCCTCTTCATCGTCGGGTTCTTCGTGCTGCTCATCATGCTCTTCACCAAGAAGACCGCGTTCGGGCTCTTCGTCGAATCGACCGGCTGCAACCCGGTGTCGAGCCGGTTCGCGGGCATCAACGTCGACCGGGTGAAGCTGGTCATCTACACCTTCTGCGGCGCGATGGCGGCCATCGCGGGACTCATCGAGTCGGCGGGCATCAAGGGCGCCGACTGCAACAACGCCGGCCTGATGATCGAGATGGACGCGATCCTCGCGGTCGCGATCGGCGGCACCTCCCTCGCGGGCGGGCGGTTCTCGATCCCCGCCTCGATCGTCGGCGCGCTGATCATCCAGTCGATCACCACCTCGGTCTACGCGATGGGCGTCGCCCCCGAGGTCACGCAGGTGGTCAAGGCCCTCATCGTCGTCGCGATCTGCCTGGCGCAGTCGAAGAAGTTCAAGGCCGCCGTCGCGGCCAGGCTGACCTCCCGGAAGGCGGTGAGCGCGGCGTGAGCACACTGGAAAAAACAAGGCGCAGGGGCGGGATCAAAAACGTCTCCCTCTTCATCACCGTCATCCTCTTCGTGGGGCTGTTCGCGGCGGGGTCGGTCAGATACGACCGCTTCCTCTCCCTCTCCACCTTCTTGAACCTCTTCAATGACAACGCCTACCTCATCATCGTCTCGGTCGGCATCACCTTCGTGCTGCTGACCGGAGGCATCGACATCTCGGTCGCCTCCACCCTCGCGTTCACCTGCGTCTTCTCCGCCTTCCTGCTGCGGCTGGGAGTGCCCGCCTTCGTGGTCATCCCGCTGGTGCTGCTCATCGGGCTGGGCGTCGGCGCACTGATGGGCTTCCTCATCCACAGCTACGATCTCCAGCCCTTCATCGTCACCCTCGCGGGGCAGTTCTTCATGCGCGGTCTGTGCGCGGTGATCAGCACCGAGTCGATCCCCATCTCCGACGGCTTCTACAAGAGCATGGCGCTGGGCAAGGTCGCCTTCGGCAAGGCGAAGCTCTATTACTACGTGTTCATCGCGCTGGCGGTCGTGGCGCTCGCCTACTACGTGCTCAAATACACCAAGTTCGGCCGCGGGGTCTACGCGGTGGGCGGCGGCGAGCAGTCGGCGGTGCTCATGGGGCTTCCGGTGGCGCGCACCAAGATCTCCGTCTACGCGATCAGCGGCTTCTGCGCGGCGCTGGCCGGCGTGGTGTTCAGCTTCTACACGCTGGCGGGCTATTCGCTCCAGAACATGGGCCTCGAGCTCGACGCGATCTCCTCGGCGGTCATCGGCGGCACGCTGCTCACCGGCGGTGTCGGCACCGTGATCGGCACGATGTTCGGCGTGCTCATCCAGGGCGTCATCCAGACGATCGTCACCTACCAGAACCTCAACACCTGGTGGACCAAGGTCACGATCGCGGCGCTGCTCTGCGTCTTCATCGTCATCCAGCGGATCATCGCCATCCGCGCGGAAAAGCTTAAAAACAAGGGTTAACGCGGGCTTCGCGTGACTGCCGGTCCGGCCGCTTTGACAAAAGCGGCCGGACAATCTTGGTTATATTGAACCTGCCGCGAAAGCGGTTTTTCCGCTATAATGGAAAAGTCCGGAAAAACGGGAAAGGGGGGACGCGCGATGAGGCGGCTTTGGGAGCTCTTCCAGAACAACCGGTTCCGCAACAAGATGGCGATCACCTATGTCTTTATGGCGCTCATCCCCCTGGTCATCTTCGCCGCGGTGAGCGCGGGGGTCTTCCTGTCGCAGGCGCGGCAGACGACGATGGCCCACACCGCGCAGATCACCGGGCAGGTGAGCAACTCGATCGACATGTACATCAGCACGATCGACAAGATGGCCGACTACCTGACCTGCATGCTCCAGCGCAGCGGGATGCTCGAGGACGCGGCGGCGTGGGAACGGATGCAGACGCCTGTCTCGAGCACCCTCAGCGACATCGCGCGCTCCCACCCCGAGATTGCGGGCATCCTGATCGCCACCGAGCAGGACGACAGCGTAAGCACGGGGATGAGCCGCATCTCCCGCGACCCCTTCACGAGCGAGAACTGGTACCGGCTGGCGTCGACCGAGCCCGACCGGGTGGTGCTGGTGGGCAGCACGACGGGGCGGAACATCGTCACCAAGCAGGACTACAGCGCGGACAACGTCTTTTCGCTGGCCAAGGCGGTCAAGGACCGCCGGACGGGCGAGGTGCGCGGGGTCATCCTCTTCTACGTGAGCCACGAGATCATCACCGACTCGATCAAGAACGTGACAATCGGGGAGAAGGGGTTCGTCTTTGTCGTCGACTCCGACGACAACATGGTCTTCACCCCCGTCAACGAGATCGTCTACCGCGTCGACCCCGCCTGGCTCGACGGGGACGCGGGCGTCCCGGTGACCGCGCAGATCGCGGGCGGGCGCTACCAGATCCGCTACGAGCAGAGCGGCTTTACCGGCTGGAAGACGGTGGGCGTCTTTTCCCTCGACGAGGTCATGGGCGGCATCAACACGATCGTCTATGTGCTCATCCTCTGCATCGTCGGGACGGGCGCGCTGGTGCTCTTCGTGTCGCTGCAGCTCGCCAACTCGGTCACCAAGCCGATCTCCAAGCTCCAGAAGCTCATGAAGCAGGCGGAGTCGGGCGACCTGTCCGTGCGGTTCAACAGCCTCTACAGCGACGAGATCGGCGACCTCGGCCACAGCTTCAACCATATGATCCACCGCATCGACCACCTGATCCACCGGGTGTACGAGGAGCAGCAGAGCAAGCGGGACGCCGAGCTCAAGAGCCTGCAGGAGCAGATCAAGCCCCACTTCCTCTACAACACCCTCGACACGATCAGCTGGATGGCGCGCGACTACGGCGCCGACGACATCGTGAGGCTGGTCGACGCGCTCACCAGCATGTTCCGCATCGGCCTCTCCCACGGCAAGGACTTCATCAGCGTGCAGGAGGAGATTACCCACGTCTCCAACTACCTCTATATCCAGAAGATCCGCTACAAGGACAAGCTCAATTACGCGGTCGACGTCCCGGCCGAGCTTTCGGGCTGCCTCGTGCCCAAGCTGATTTTGCAGCCGCTCGTCGAAAACGCCATCTACCACGGCATCAAGCAGAAGCGGGGCGGCGGCACGATCGCCGTCACGGGGCGGATGTCGGAGGAGGGGCTTCGCATCACCGTGCGGGACGACGGCGCGGGCATGCCGCCCGAACGCCTCGCCGCGCTGCGGGAACAGCTCAAAAAGCCGCTCGACGAGATGGAGAAGACGAGCTTCGGGCTCTTCTACATCGCGGAGCGCATCCGGCTGTGCTACGGGGACCGCTACGGGATATCGCTTGACAGCACGCCGGGGGAGGGCACGACGGTGACGGTCTCGCTGCCCGCCCGGGCGGAATTGATCAACCGGGAGGTTTTCCATGTATAAGGCATTGATCGCGGATGACGAGGAGATCATCCGGAGCGGCCTTTCTCGGCTGCTCGCAAGGGACCCGGACTTTGAAGTCGCCGCGCTGGCGGAGGACGGGGAGCAGGCGCTCGAGCTGGCCGCCGAGCGCCTGCCCGACCTGCTGCTCGTCGACATCAACATGCCCTTTTTGAACGGGCTGGAATTCATCGAGCGGCTCGAGGGGGTGCTGCGGGGCGCGGTCATCATCGTCATCACCGGCTACGACGATTTTTCCTACGCGCAGCAGGCGCTGCGGCTGGGGGTGTTCGACTACCTGCTCAAGCCGGTGATGGAGGACGCGTTCTACGACGCGGTCGGGCGCGCCAAGCAGCAGCTCCAGACCAACCGCAGGCAGGTCAAATACCTCGACTGGGCGCGCATGCAGCTCGAAAAGAACCGCTCGTCGCTCGTCGCCGCCTTCCTCGACGGCTGGCTTGAGGGGCGGTACAGCGAGCCGGAGGTGGCCGAGCAGCTCGGCTACCTCGGCATCTCCATCCCCGAGCCCTACGGCGTCACGGTCGCGCACCTCTCGGTGAACGAGGGGAAGACGATGGTGGGGCAGGAGTGGGACGAGAACCTGCTCTATTACGCGGCGGAGAACATCGCGCGGGAGCTCTTCGAGCCGCTCGGCCCGGTGACCTCCTGCAAGAACGCGAGCGGCGATCTCGTGGTCCTCTCCTCCTGCCTGCCCGCCGCGCGCTGGAGCGCCACCGCGCGGGAGCTGCGGGAGCTGCTGGAGGAGCACCTGCCCGCGCAGGCGGTGCTGTCGCAGGTCCCGGGTGACCGTCTGGCCGGTCTGCCCGAGGCGTACGACGACGCGATGGAGCTGCTCGAGCAGCGGGAAAAATGCCCGCAGTCGGTGCTGGAGGCGCGGCGTTACATCGAGGAGCGCTACGCCGACCCCTGCCTCTCGCTCCAGGGGGCGGCGGACCGCCTGCACCTCTCCCCCCAGCACCTGAGCCGCCTCTTCCGCCACGAGACGGGGGTCACCTTTGTCGACTACCTCTCGCGGGTGCGCATCCGGCGGGCGGTCGAGCTGCTCGCCGACGGGGAGCTCAAGATGTACGAGATCGCGGAGCGGGTGGGTTATTCAAGCCAGCACTATTTCAGCAGCGCCTTCAAAAAGGTGCTCGGCGTCTCCCCGATGGAGTATCGGAGGGGCGGCGCCGCGCGGTGACGGAAAAGGAGGGGACGGCCATATGAGAAGGGAATTCCGGCGGCTGACGGCGGCGCTGCTCTGCGCCGCCCTGCTCCTGCTGCCCGCGGGCTGCCGGTCCGGGCCGGAGGAGGGGAAGATCCGGTATGTCATCGGCGTCTCGCAGGCCAACATGCGCGAGCCGTGGCGGCTGGTGCTGATCCGCGAACTGCAGGAGGAGGCGGCCAGGCATCCGGAGATCCGGCTGGTCATAACCGACGCGACCTCCGACGGCGAAAAGCAGGTCGAGGACATCCAGCGCCTGCTCGGCTACGGCATCGATCTGCTGATCGTCTCGCCCCACGACGTCGAGCGGATCACGCCGGTGGTCAGCGAGGTCTACCAGAAGATCCCCGTCATCGTGCTCGACCGGGTGGTGGAGGGCTACGACTACTCCCTCTTCATCGGGCCGGACAACGACCTGATCGGCAAGCAGGCGGGGGAGGCCGCCGTCCGGCTCGTGCGGGGCTCGGCGGCGAAGGTGCTCGAGCTCAAGGGCGGGCCCCATTCGCAGGCGAGCGCCGAGCGCAGCGGCGGCTTTCGCTCGGTCACCTCCCTTTTCCCGCTCATCGAGATCGAGTCGGTCACGGTGGAAAACGAGTCGCGCGACGCGGCGGAGGACCTGGTGAGCGCCTACGGCGAGCGGCTCCGGGAGTTCGACGTGATCTTCGCGCACAACGACTATATGGCGCTCGGCGCCTATAAGGCCGCCCACCGGCTCGGCTGCGACGACGTGAAAATCGTCGGCATCGACGGCTTCACCGGGCAGGACGGCGGGCTGGAGCTCATCCGCGGCGGGAAAATCGACGAGACGATCACCTGCCCGACCGGCGGCAGGGAGGCGATCCAGTTTTCGCTCGACATCCTCGGGAAGGTGAGCGGCGTGCCCAAGCAGGTCATCCTGCGCAGCCACGCGATCACGCGGGAAAATGTGGACAGCTACGAGCGCCAGCTCGACCGTGCGACCCGTCCGGTCGACCGGACGATCCGCGTGGGCTACGCACAGGTGGGCACCGAGAGCGGCTGGCGGCTGGCGAACAACCAGTCGATCCGGGACGCGGCGCGGGAGTTCGGCGTCGATCTGACCGCCATTGACGCGGACAACGACCAGCAGGCCCAGCTCGAGGCGGTGCGGGAGTTTATCCGGCAGAGGATGGACGTGATCGTCATCTCCCCCATCGTCGACAGCGGCTGGGACGAGGTGCTCATGGAGGCGCGCGACGCGGGCATCCCCGTGCTGCTTTCCGACCGGAAGATCTCCGTGGCGGAGGACGACCTCTTCATGACCTTCATCGGCGCGGACTTCATCGAGGAGGGCCGCCGCGCCATGCGCTGGACGGCGGCGAACGTGCCCGCGGATAAGCACCCGGTGCGCATCCTTGAAATCCAGGGGACGGTCGGGGCCACCCCGACCATCGAGCGCAAGCGGGGCTTTGAGATGCTGTTGGCCGAGCATCCCGACTATTCGATCGTCTATTCCGCGGGCGGCGACTTCACCCGGGAGGGGGGACGTCTCGTCGTCGAGCAGTATCTGCGGGAGCACGCGTGGGACATCGACGTGATCTATTCCCACAACGACGACATGGCGCTCGGCGCGGTCGACGCGCTCGAGGCGGCGGGCATCCAGCCGGGCCGGGACGTGAAGATCATCTCGGTGGACGGCACAGAGGAGGCGGTCAAGGCGCTCGAGGAGGGCAGGCTCAACTGCGTGGTCGAGTGCAGCCCGCTGCTCGGGCCGCAGCTCATGAAGGCGGTGACCGACCTGATGAGCGGGAAGGAACTGCCGCTGCGGATCATCACAGACGAACGGGTCTTTACCGCGCAGACCCCCAGAGAGGAGCTGCGCGGGCGCAAATATTGAGGCGCGAAAAAGGGCCGGCGGCCGTTTGGCCGCCGGTCCTTTCCGGGTTTTTTCAGCTCTGGCGGAGCACGCAGATCCGGTAGCTCCCGGTGTAAAAGGGCGCGGACTCTCCGCGCGCCTCCTGCCGGTCGCAGAAGAGGTCGTAGCGGTAGCGGGCGGGCTCCTCCCCCTCCACGCAGAGGGCGCTGGCCGCGAAGGAGACGTAGAGGTAGCCCGGCTTCTCCCGGTCCTCCCCGAGCTCGTCGTCAAAGACCATGCTCAGATCGAAGCGCTGGCCGGGGAAGATAATGTTGCGGACGCTCTGCCCGTCCACGTTTTGAAAAATCTGCGTGGACTCGTAATAGCCGTTCTCATACTGCACGTCGGTCACGACGCCCACCATAAAATCGGAGAGGGTCAGTTCGGTGATCGGGACCTGTCCGGGGTTGACGAGGCTCAGGGTGAGCTTGCGGGTGTCCTCCCCCACCGACTCGGTGAAAAAGAGGGTGTCCCCGCTGAAAAGGTCGATGCCGTCGAACGCGCTGTCCCACACCTCGCAGAGCACGGGCCGGTCCTTGCAGACACAGAGCATGGGGAACCTCCTTCCGCTTTGCAGCAGCTGCTTGAGGTTGTTTTCCGTCCGGTCGATCCGGTCGATCACCAGGCGGGCGTTTTCCTTCCCGTCCTGCCGGTTCGCCAGCAGCGAAAGGCGCCCCTTCTGCCCCAGCTGGGCGGAAAGGTACCTGTCCAGCCGCGCGTAGCAGTCGGTAAAGAGGTGGTCAAGCCGTTCACTGCGTCGGATGTCGGGGTGCTCCCGGTAGAACCGCTCGGTCAGTTCGGCGCGCCAGTCGTCGGTGAGGACCTGGGGATCGGTGTACGCGTAGGTCAGCTTGTCCGCAGCGTCCCGCACGGCCTCCGCCTCCGCCCCGCCGGAGCACTGGCGCTCGATGGCCGCGTCCAGCTCGCCGTACAGCCGCTCCAGCGCCCGCTCGTCGAGCCTGTCCTGCGCAAACCCCTTGAATGCTTCCTGCACGGCGCTCTGCACGAATGAGGCGATCACGCCCGCAGCCTGTTCGATCATCCTGCCCGCTCCCTTCCGGTTTCTTCCATTCATTATAGGACTATTTTCAACAAAATACAACCGGGACGGTCCAAAAAAACCGTCTGGGACGGAGAAAGCGGCGGCGGGCGCGGGGAAATGGCGGAAGCCCCTTGGCAAAGGGGCTTCCGCCGTGTTACACTGGACCCGGCCGCACGGCGGCCGGAAACGGGGGAGTTATGGTGATCAAGCTGGTTGCGAGCGATCTGGACGGGACGCTCCTGCAAAACGGGGCCCAGGCCCTGACGCCCGAGGCCCTGCGGCTGATCGGGAAGCTGCTGGAGCGGGGGATCCTCTTCGCGCCCGCGAGCGGGCGGCAGTATCCCAACCTGCGGCGGATGTTTTCGCCCCACTGGCACGAGATGCTCTTTATCTGTGAAAACGGCGCGCTCACGATGCACCACGGCGCGGCGCTCTCCACCATCCCGCTCGAACGGGAGACGGGGGAGGCGCTCATGCGGGACATCCTCGCGCGCGACGACTGCGAGGTCATGCTCTCGGGGCGGGAGACCTCCTACCTCTGCCCGCGCCGCAGGAGCTACTCCGACTTTGTCGTCTACACGATGAAAAACACCGTCACGATCGTGGACGACCTCTTCTCGGTGGACGAGGAATTTTTGAAGGTTTCCGCCTACGTCCACGGGGACGGCGCGGCGCGCGTGGCCCCGGCTTTCATCGAAAAGTGGGGGAATGTCGTGACGGCCGCCGTGTCGGGCGCGGCGTGGATCGACTTCACGGTCGCCGACAAGGGGATGGCGATCGAGGCGGTCGCCCGGCGGCTGGGCATCGGGAAGGACGAGATGATGGCCTTTGGGGACAACTTCAACGATGTGGAGATGCTCGAGGCGGTCGGCCGCCCCTGCCTGATGGAGACCGCCGACCCGGCGCTGCTCGAACGGTTCCCCAGCCGCTGCGCGCGCGTGGAGGAGGCGCTGGCGGCGCTTCTGGCGGAGATTTCCTGAGGCGCGCCCCGGAAAGAAAAGCCGCGGCGGCGCTTTGATTGACAGGAAACGGAAATTCCCTTATAATGAGGATAAAGTGTGCATCACCGCGTCAGCGGGGAAAAGCGTACGCTACATCGTGAGGAGGACAATTTTATGGCACCAAAGGGCAAAACCATGTTGAAAGTGGTCAGCATTCTGTACATCATCTTTTCCGGCATCAGCATCCTGTTCGGGCTGCTCGCGCTGGTGGGCGGCGGCATGATCGCGGCCGGCGGCGACATGATGGGCGCCGGGGTCGGCGCGGTCGCGGCGATCATGGGCGTGGTCGTCATCCTTTCCAGCGTTTTCAGCCTGATCGTCGGCATCATCGGCGTCAAAAACTGCGCGAAGCCCGAGAAGGCGCAGGTCTGCTTCGTGCTCGGCATCATCCTGATCGTGCTCGCCGCGTTGAGCCTGATCAGCTCCTTCGGAAGCGACGGCAACGTCTTCTCCGGCCTGATCGGCCTCGTGCTGCCGGTCCTGTACACGCTGGGCGCCTACTGGAACAAGCAGTCGGCCGCCGCCCCGGCGGCGCCCCAGGCTCCGTCGGACGACGCGAACCGGAACGGCCCCGAGCTGTAAGAATATCCCGGATAAAAAGAACCGCGCCTGGCGCGGTTCTTTTTTTGATTGCATTTCCAGGGACGCTGTGCGATACTGGAACAAGAACGAAACAGAACGAGGCGTCGCCATGGGCAGTCCGATTTGATCTTCGGAATTTCACCGGCAAAATGAAATTCGGAGGGAACACAATTGAATCGAAAAATCGGGATTCCCCTGTTGTGCGCGACGGCGTTTTTACAGGGCATGGTATTCTATGGCCCGATCGCGACCCTTTACCGGCAGGCGCGCGGCGTCTCGGTCTTCCAGATCACACTGATCGAGAGCATCTCCCTCGCCTGCCTGATCGCTTTGGAGATTCCGTGGGGCTACGTGGCCGACCGGATCGGCTACCGGCGCACGCTGGCCGCTTGCAACGTCCTCTACTTCCTCTCCAAGATCGTCTTCTGGCGGGCGGAGGGCTTTGGAGGGTTCCTGCTCGAACGGCTGATGCTGTCGGTGGTGCTCTCGGGCTTCTCCGGCTGCGACTCCGCCTATCTCTTTTCCCTCGCGGGGGAGGGGGAGAGCCAGAAGGCCTTCGGCGCCTACGAGGCGTCGGCGACGGCCGGCCTGGTCGCCGCGTCGCTTCTCTTTTCCACCGCGGTCGGCGGCGACTTTGACGCGGCCGGCTTTCTCACCGTCCTCTCCTACGGGGCGGCGATGGTTTTGACCTTCTTTTTGCCCGAGGTGCCGCCGCCCGCGCGGCGGAGCGCGGGCTTTGGGGCCCGCGCCGGGGAGGCCGCGCGGGAGGTGTGGGGCAACCGGCGGTTCCTGCTCTTCCTTGCGGCGGCCGCCCTGCTCACGGAATCGAACCAGACGATCACCGTCTTCCTCAGCCAGCTCCAGTATGTCCGCGCGGGCATTCCCGCCCGCGCGATGGGATACCTGTTCATCCCGCTGACCCTCATGGGGCTCTTCGCCGCGCGTTCCCACCGGCTGACCGCCCGGCTGGGGGAGGGGCGGGCCCTTTCGGGGCTCTTCCTGCTCGGCGCGCTCTCCTGCGGGCTGCTCGCGGTAACCGGAAGCTCCGTGCTTTCGGTGGCGGGCATCCTTGCGCTGCGGCTGTCCGCGTCGGTCTTCGCGCCCATCGGCATGGAGGTCCAGAACCGGCAGGTGCGTTCCTGCGGGCGGGCCACGATGCTGTCGGTCTACTCGAGCGTGATGAACCTGGTCGCGGTGGGCACCGGCCTGATCTTCGGCAGGCTCGCCGAGGAGGGCGTCGGGCGGGCGATGGCGGCGGGCGCGGGATTCTGCCTGACGGGCCTTTTGCTTTACACCCTGTGGCGGCGCTTGCCGGAAGGGACGGCCGGTTAGTCCGCCGCAATTTTCCGATTCGTCAAACTTTACACACAGGAACTTCACAATAGCGCCGCATACTGGAAGGGTGGAAAGGCGCGGGCCTTTCAAAATGAACGTTGGGACGGTGCCGGAATGGATAGTAAAATATTGATCGCGGAGGACGAAGCGAAGATCCGACAGCTCGTGGCGAGCTACCTCGTACGGGAGGGCTTCAAGGTGGTGGAGGCCGCCGACGGCCAGCAGGCGGTGGAGAAGTTCGAGGACAACGACGACGTCGTGCTGGTCATGCTCGACGTGATGATGCCCCGCAAGGACGGGTACGACGCCTGCCGGGAGATCCGCAGCAAGTCGGACGTGCCGATTTTGATGCTGACCGCGCGCGACAGCGAGCGGGACGAGGTGACGGGGTTCCACATGGGGGCGGACGAATACATCGCCAAGCCCTTTTCGCCCACCATCCTTGTGACGCGGGTGAAGAACCTTTTAAAGCGCACGAACGCCAACGACATGAGCGACGCGGAGGTGGGCGGGCTCAAAATCCTCTACCGCGAGCGCACGGTGCTGGTGGACGGGCAAAAGATCATCACCACCCCCAAGGAGTTCGACCTACTCTACTACCTCGTGAAAAACCAGGGGATCGTGCTCACCCGCGACCAGATCATCTGCACGGTGTGGGACATGGACTACAACGGGGACGACCGCACGGTCGACACCCACATCAAATGCCTGCGCGCCAAGCTGGGGAAATACGCCTCCTGCATCACCACCGTAAGGAAAGTGGGATACAAATTTGAGTGGACGGATTAAAAGCGGCATCCGCAAGGAGCTTTTCGGGGTCATCTTCTTCATCCTCGTGGTGAATGTGGTGGTCCTGCTTTTCATGGGCTCCACCCTGTTCGAGCGGTTCTACCAGAGCAACAAGGTCAGCGAGCTGGAGCAGAGCGCGCGGGCGATCCGCGCCGCCTACCAGGAGAACAGCGGGGAAATCTACGACGCGATCGGGAAACTGGAAAACGGCAACGCGATCGTGAGTCTCTTTGAGATCGGCGGGGACGGGCGCGTTCAGATGCGCTACCACTCCCGCACCGGACGGGAGGAGATGCGCCCGTGGGGCGACCGGGAAAACGCCCCCAAGCCGCGGGGGGAGGACGTCGATCGGTTCCAGGAGAAGATGCTCGCGCGGCTGCGGGACTCGGACGAGAGCTTCGACGTGCGGCTGGAGGAGTCCTTCAACCCGTGGGAAGACGACGGGATGCTCACCCTCTCCACCCGTCTGGACGACAACCTCTACCTCTATATCCAGACCCCGCGCGGGTACCTCAAATCCTTTGCCGACCTCGCGGTCAAGTACACCGCGCTGATGTCGATCGCGATCCTGCTGGTGGGCGCGGTGATCATCTATTTCGTGGTCGGGCGGATCACGCGGCCGATCCAGGGGATTCAGCGGGCGGCGGACAAGATCTCGCGGCTCGACTTCTCCGAGCGGTGCGAGGCGAAGGGCCACGACGAGATCGCGATGCTCGCCGGGAGCGTCAACCAGATGTCGGACGACCTGCAGGCGGCGGTGAGCCGGCTGGTGGAGGCCAATGAGGTGCTCCAGAACGACCTCGTGCGCCAGCAGCAGACCGACCGTCTGCGCCAGCAGTTCGTGGCGAACGTCTCGCACGATTTCAAGACGCCGCTCACCCTCATGATCAGCTACGCCGAGGCGCTCGCGGAGGAGGAGACCGACCCGCGGCGGAAGGAGTCGTGCGAGATCATCATCGCGGAGAGCAACCGGCTCTCGCTGATGGTGGGAAAGCTGCTCGAGCTCTCCCGGCTGGAGAGCGGCGTGGAAAAGGCGCAGCTCTCGATCTTCTGCCTGAGCGAGGTACTCGACAGCGCCGTGCGCAGCCACCGCATCCTCACCGAGCGCAAACGCCTCACGGTGAAAAAGGAGCTCGAGGAGGAGTTCATCGTCTCCGCCGACTATTCGATGATCGGGCAGGCGGTGAACAACCTCTTTGAAAACGCGGTCAAATATTCCCCGGAGCAGGGCGTCATCCGGCTGTGCGTACAGGATGGCGGGGCGGGCCTCTGCCGCGTGTCGGTGGAGAACCAGAGCCCGCCCATCGCAGAGGACGACCTCGGCAGCCTCTTCGACAGCTTCTACCGCGCCGACAAGTCCCGCTCCCGCGAGGTGCAGGGCTACGGCCTCGGGCTCGCGATCGTTAAGGTCGTCATGGAGGCCCACGGGATGGACTACGGGGTCGAAAACATCGAGGGCGGGGTCCGGTTCTGGTTTTGCCTGCCGCTCGCGGAGATCGGCGAGGAGGCGGATCCGGAGGAGGACAGCGGGGACGACGGCCCCTGAGACTCTGGAAAATGATGGGCTGTGACCGCAAAAGACAGGGAAAGACAGGAAAAACGGCGCGGCGGGTATCCGTCCGCCGTTTTTTTTGTATGTTTACGGGCGCGCGGGATGCGGGAAGCATTGATTTGTGACCGCAAAGGGAATACAATGTCTATAGCGGATGCGCCTTCCGGCGCGGACGCTTGGAAAGAGAGGCGCCCGCCAATGAAAAAGAACATCCTCATGCGGACCAACCTGCTGGTCTGCCTGATCATCATCGTGGGGTTCCTGCTGACGGCGGTGCTCAGCTACCGCGCGAACTACAGCGCGTCGCTGCAGAATATCGAGGAGGTCTCCTCGCTGACCTCGGAGGGCATCTACTACCAGATGGCCACCACCTTCACCAAGCCGGTCAACGTGTCGCTGACGATGGCCAACGACAGCCTGCTCCGGGAATACCTCTCCGGCGAGGGGGAGCATCTGGACGACCCCTCCTACATCGGCACCCTGAGCAAATACCTCGGCGCCTACCAGCGGAAATACGACTACGACGCGGTCTTCCTGATCTCCACGCGCACCGGCCGCTACTACAATTTCAACGGCCTCGACCGGGTACTGGACCCCGGCGACCCGGAGAACGTCTGGTATTACGAGCTGCTGCAAAGCCCCGAGGACTACGCCATGAACGTGGACAACGACGAGGTGGAGGGCGCGGAAAACCGGATCACCGTGTTCGTCAACTGCAAGATCCGCGACGAGAGCGGAGAGGTGATCGGCGTCGTGGGCGTGGGGATGCGGATCACCAGCCTGCAGGCGGTGCTGCAGGGCTACGAGGACAAATTCGGCGTCGGCGCCTTCCTGGTCGACGGGAACGGCACGATCGAGATCTCCCCCCAATACACCGGCTACGAGACGGTCAACCTCTTCGACGTCACCCACTACAGCGACCGGGTCCGGCGGGAGATCCTCACCTGGAAGGAGGAGGGCATGGCCTGCAGCTTCTGGATCACCGGCGGCTCGGGGTTCCAGAAGACCGACTACGTGGTCGCGCGCTACCTGCCCGAACTGGAGTGGCACCTGGTGGTGAACCAGGACACCGCCGCGCTGGTGGAGTCTCTCAACCGCCAGCTCGTTTTGACCATGCTGGTGATCTGCGTGATCATCGCCGTGATCCTCTGGGTCATCACCCACGTGATCCGCGCCTTCAACCGCCAGATCGTCGAGCTGACCCAGTCGGTCGAGCAGGAGCGGCGCACGGTGTTCGAAAAAGCCACCGGTCAGCTCTTTGAAGACATTTACGAGCTGGACATCACCGCCAACCGGCCCGCCAACCACGCCACCGAGCAGTATTTTGAAAGCCTCGGCGCCCCGCACGGGACCCCCTACGACAAGGCGCTGCAGATCGTCGCGGAAAAGCAGGTCAAGGAGGAGTTCCGGCAGGGGTATCTCGACACCTTCCTGCCCGAAAACGTGCTGCGGGCCTTCCGGCAGGGCCGCGAGACCCTGCGGTATGAGCTCATGATCAGCAGGGACGGCGGGGAGTACTACTGGATGCGGATCACCGCGCGGCTCGTCCCGCTGGAGGGGGACGGCAGCCTGCGCATGCTGGTATACCGGCAGAACATCGACGCGGAAAAGAAGCAGGAGGAACGGATGCGCCTGCTCGCCCAGACCGACGAGATGACCGGGCTGTTTACCAAGGCGGCGACCCAGCGGCGGATCGAGGACTGCCTGCGGGAGAACCCGGGTCGCCTGTACGCCTTCTTCATCTTCGACATCGACAACTTCAAGCAGGCCAACGACAGCTACGGCCACGCCTTCGGGGACGGGGTCATCCGGGAATTCACGCGCATCCTGCGCGGGCATTTCCGCGCGGACGACCTGCTCGGGCGCATCGGAGGCGACGAGTTCGCGGCCTTCGTGGCCGCGCCGGACGAGACGTGGGCGGCCGAAAAGGCGGCGGAGCTCTCCGCCGCGCTCGACCGGGCCTACGGCGCGGAGGAAAAGAACTGGCACCTCTCCGCCAGCATCGGCGTCTCCTTCGCCCCCCGGCAGGGGGACGGCTTCGACGGCCTCTACCGGGCAGCGGACGCCGCTCTCTACGAGTCCAAGGGGCGGGGCAAGAACGGCTACACGATCTCGGACGGCGCGCGCGGGAGGGACTGATCCAAAAGCGGCGGAATACGCAAAGGGGCCGCCCGGCAGACGCCGGGCGGCCCCTTTTATAGGAGGGGATTGCCGATCAGAGAAATTCTTCGGGGACCGGGTCGCCGGAGACCTGGGGTTGCTCCCGGAGGTTCCGGCGGAAGAGGGATTTCCTGCCCGTCCGGCGGCCCTTTTTGCGGCGGTCCTCGCCGTCCGCCAGCAGGTAGACGGTCGGGATCAGGACGAGGGTGATCAGGGTCGAGAAGGTGAGCCCGCCGATGACGACGACCGACATCGACTGCATCATCTCGACGTTGCCGCCGATGCCGACCGCGGTCGGCACGAGGCCGAGCACGGTGGTCAGGGTGGTCATCAGGATGGGGCGCAGGCGGGTGGGGGCTGCGAAGATCAGGGCGTCCCGCGCGCCCAGTCCCTGCTCGCGCCGCAGGATGTTGGTGTAGTCGATCAGCACGATCGCGTTGTTGACGACGATGCCGACGAGCATGATGAGGCCGATGAGGCTGGTCATCGAGATGGTCATGCCGGTGAGCAGCAGCGCCAGGAACGCGCCGGTCATCGAGAAGGGCACCGAGAGCATGACCACGAGGGAGAAGCGCATCGATTCAAACTGCATGGCCATGACCACGAAGACGAGGAAGACCGCGATCGCCAGCGCGTTGTAGATTTTGCCGAACTCCTCGTTCATCGTCTGCATGTTGCCGCCCGCCGCGATGCTCACGCCGTCGGGCAGGTCCATCTGCCCGACGCGGGCCATGATCTGGTTGGAGAGCTGGGTGGCGGAGACGCCCGCCGCGGTCTGCCCGGTGACGGACACCTGGTATTCGCCGTCCTGCCGCTGGATCTGCGAGGGGGCGTTGTTAAAGACCACCTCGGCCACGTCGGTGATCGGCACCTGTCCGCCGCTGCGGGTGGGGATCATGAGGCCGGAGAGGTCGCTGACGTCCTTGAACCGGCCCTCGGGGTACATGACCTTGACGGTGTATTCCTGGTCGCTGGTCTGCAGGTCGGCGGCGTCGATGCCGGAGATCATGTTTTTCGCGGTGGAGAGGATGGAGGCGGGGGTCGTGCCGATGGCGGCGGCCTGGACCGGGTCGACGATGATCTCGGCGCGCGGGCTGCCGTCGCTGAGGCTGGTGGAGGCCGAGTCGATGCCGTCGAACCCGGCGACGACCGTCTTGATCTCATCCGCGACCTCCCGCAGCGTATCCAGGTTGGAGCCGGTCAGGTTGATCTGCACGCCCCGGCTGCCGAAGGACATCGAGCTGCGCTGCTCGACCTCGACCGACGCGTTGTCGATGCCGGAGGTCTGCTCGCGCATGAGAGTGATGAAGTCGTCGGTGGAGAGGCTGCGGTCGTCCTTCAGATAGACGGTGATGCTGGCGGATCCGCCGTTGCCCCGCATCGAATAGCTTTCCACGTCCTCCTGGGCCGCCACGATCTCCTCCACCCGGGTCATGATGGCGTCGGTGGCGTCGATGTCGAGGCCGGTCTTGGTGGTGACGGAGATGCTGATCGAGCCCTCGTCGCTCGACGGCATCAGCTCCATGTCAATCCGGGTGAACATGACGAAGGTGCCTGCCAGCAGCACGACCGCGATGATGATGACGGTGAGCTTGTGGTTCAGTGCGGTGGTCAGCAGCCGCTTGTAGGCTCTTTCCAGGCTGTGCAGCCGCCGGTTGACCCAGGAGTCCTTCTTCTCCCGCGGCCGCATCCGCGCGAAGAGGAGCGGCACCATCGTCAGCGCCGAGATCAGCGAGGCGGTCAGGGAGAAGACGATCGTGAAGCCGACCTCCTTGAAGAGCTGGCCGGACATGCCGTTCATCAGGGAGATGGGCAGAAAGACGACGATCGTCGTGACGGTGGAGGCGATGATCGCGGAGTTCACGAGGTTCGCGCCCTCGACCGCCACCTGGTCGTAGCTCTTGATGCCGTCCTGCTCCTTGAAGCAGGAGTCGAGCACGACGATCGAGTTGTCGACCATCATGCCGATGCCCACGACGAGGCCGCCGAGCGACATGATGTTGATGGTCATGCCGAAGGCCGCCATGAGCACGAGCGCCGCGAAGACGGAGAGCGGCATCGAGATCGCCACGATGAAGGCGGCGCGCCAGTCGCCGAGGAAGGCCACCAGCACGAGCATGGCCAGCGCGAGGCCGAGGACGAGGGACTGGACGACGTTCATGATGTTCTCATAGATCGTTTCGCCCGAGTTGCTGGTGATGGTGATGGCCAGCCCCAGTCCCTGCCGGTTGAGGTCGTCCACCACGCTCACGACCTGGTTGCACACGTCGATCGTGTTGGCGGACTGGTTTTTGGAGACGGAGAGGGAGATGTTGTCCATGCCGTTGTAGCGGCTGATGGAGGACATGCTCTGCTCGGCCATCGTGACGTTGGCCACGTCGGAGACGTGGATGATGTCCCCCGAGGCCAGGGAGATGGGGATCGTTTCGAGGCTCTCATAGGTGTCGTAGTTCATGCCGCCCTGGAGCGTCAGGCTGACCTCGCCGCGGTTGATCTCGCCCACGGTGGTGGTGAAATCGGCGGAAGAGATGGCGCTGGAGATGTCGGTCATCGAAAGGCCGTACTGCTCCATCTCCTCCTCCCGGAGCTCCACTTGGATGTATTCGCGGGTGCCGCCGCGCATGCTCACCTCCGAGACGCCGGAGATCCGCTCGATTTCGGGCACGACGGTGTCCTCGATGTAGGAGTAGATGTTGTCCCCGGTCGCGGGGGTGGTGATCGACAGGTCCATGACGGAGGAGGAGTCCATGCTCATCTCCATGATGGTCGGGTCGTCCGCCGAGTCGGGCAGGCGCACCCGCTGGAGCGCCTCGTTGATCTCGTCGTACTTTTCGTCCATGTCGGTGTTGTAGTCGAACTCCAGCGTGGTCATGGAGGAGCCCTCCGACGAGCGCGAGGTCATGCTCTCCACGTCGCTGACGGTGGAGAGCGCCGATTCGATCACATCGGTAATCAATTCGTCGACCTCCTCCGGCGACGCGCCCGAATAGCCGGTGCGGACCATGAAGATGGGCATCGACATCTCGGGCGTGGATTCCATCTCCATGCCGAAGATCGAGGAGACGCCGAAGACCAACAGGCAGAGCACGCACATGAGCACCGATACCGGCCGTTTGACGGCTAATTTTGGAAGTGTCATCAGCGGTTAATCCTCCTGTACGGCCGTCCCTGCGGCGGATTCCTGTTCGGCGGCTTCCGCGGGAGCGGCGCCCATTTCGGGGTCGGCCTGCCCCTCGGCAAGCTGCACCTTGGCGCCGTCCTTGAGGTCGGGGTGCCAGGTGGTGATGATCCGGCTGTTTTCGTCGAGGCCGGAAAGGGCGACGACCGTCTCGCTGTTGGACATGCCCGTTTCAAAGTCGGTGCGGTGGGCCTGGCCGTCCGCGTATGTAAAGACGTATGCCTGCCCATCCTCGTAGTAGACGCTGTCGATCGGGACGAGCAGGGCGTTCTCCGCCCTCTGGGTGGCGGCGGAGACCTTGACGGTCACGCCCGAGAGCAGCGCGCCGCCGTCGTCCTGGATCTGGGCTTCGACGGGGAAGAGGCCGGTGCCGTCGTCCGCCTTGGAGTCGATCGAGGTGATGATGGCGGTATAGTCGTTCCCGCTCTTTTGGACGGCGACCTCGTCGCCGATCGAAAGCGCGGTCGCCGCGTCCGCCGTGGCGTTGAAGGTGACCGACATCTGGTTCTTGTTGGAGATCGTGAAGGCCGCGGTCTGGGTCGACGCATTCTCATGCTCGTTCACCGAGCTCGCCTCGATCACCCCGTCGATGGGGGAATAGACCTTGTACTTCTCCAGCTTCTTGGCGCTCTGCTCGAGGGAGAGCTGGGCGGATTTGAGGGAGTTGTCGACGCTCGCCTTGGTGTCCTCGAGGGAGGAGCCCTTCGCGAGGTTGTATTTTTCGAGTGCGGACTCGTAGTTGGTCTGCGCGTTCTTGTAGCTGTTGCGCAGGCTGCGCAGGGTGCTGTCGTCGTCGTTTTCCAGGTCGTTGACGGTGCTGCGCGCCACGCTGTAGGCGCTTTCCGCCTTGGAGACCGCCGACACGAGGTCCTTATAGGCTTCGCTCGACTTGTCGCCGGGGTTCGCCTCCGCGTAGGCGTCGAGCTCCGCCTCGGCCGCGCGCATCGCGGTCTCCGCCTTGTCCATCGCCTTCTGCGCGGAGATGAGGGAGTCCTCGCTGTCGTCGTTGTAGTCGCGCAGCTCGATGCGCGCGTTGTTCAGCGACTGCTGGGCGCTCTTGAGGCTGGATTCCAGCGAGAGCAGGTTGGATTCGTAGCTGCTGCCGAGGGTGGTGTCGGCGGAGATGACCTTGGAGTCGTAGCTCGCCTGCGCGATCTCATAGTCGAGCTGCGCGTCGCTGTCGTCCATCTCGAAGAGCAGGTCGCCCGCCTTGACGGTGTCGCCCGCCGTAAAGTGCACCGCCGTCACCTTGCCGGCGACCTCGGGGTAGACGTTGACGCTTTCGCCCGGCTCGATCCTGCCGATGAATTCGGTGCTGCGGGTGAGGCTCCCGATGGCGGGGGCGGCGAGCTTGACGCTGATGACGCTCTCGCTCATCTCGATTTCGCCGAGGTTGCCCCCCATGCCGCCCGGGCCGCCCCCGCCGCCGGGGCCCCCGCCCGCGGCCAGCACGACGGTGGAGACCGCGACCGCGCCCAGCGCGATGACGATGGCGGCTGACGCGACATTCTTTTTGTTCAGGAAATGTTTCATGCTTCCCACTCCTATCTCCGGCCGGGGCCGGCGCTGATTTGACAGAGTCAGCCGTTCTTTCCGGCTTTTACCGCCTCATCATATGTCGGGAATGTGTTGGACAGGGCAAAAATCTGTGAATACGGTGTGAATGATGAAAAACTTCCCGCGAAGTTCTCCGGAATTTTTCAGGCCTGCACGCTCCCGTCAAAAGAGGAAATTTTAGAGGCCTTTTTCTGGCAAAATAGGCAAAAAACCGTTTATTCTTCAGGATTCCTTGCCCCGGTGCCGGAAATCCGGTATAATAGGTCATATATAATCTTTGCCGCCAAAAAAGCGGTTTGTTCTGCGACCGGGGAGCGACCCCGAAAAACGGAATCGAGTGATCGTATGCTGAAAAAATGGATCGGCCTCCTGCTGGCCGCGGCGCTGCTCGCCGGCGGCTGGTCGCTTCCTGCCGCGGCCGCCGGGCAGGAAGACCGCGTCGTGCGGGTCGCCTATCCCGTCCAGGCCGGGCTGACCGACTTTGACGAGTTTGGGAATTACAGCGGCTATACCTATGAATATCTGGAGGAAATCGCGCAGTATACCGGCTGGGACTATGAGTTCGTGCAGGTGCCGGGCACGATGGACGACAGCCTGTCCGCCCTGATGGGGATGCTGCAGGAGGGCGAGATCGACCTGATGGGCGCGATGCTCTACACCGAGCAGATGGGAGAGATGTTCGACTACGCCAGCCACAACTATGGCGTGGTCGAAACGGTGCTCCAGGTGCCCTATGACGACGTGCAGGAGGTCGTCATCAACTCCCAGGTGCAGCAGACCATCCGGGTAGCGGTGGCGGAGGCGTCCCAGGGCGGCCGGATGCAGCGGGAGCTTGAGGACTACTGCGCGATGAACCTGATCACGCCCGTGTACGTCTACCGCGACACCATCGAGGAGCAGCTCGAGGCGGTCCGGGAGGGCAGCGCGGACGCGCTGCTCAACACGAGCCTGAATTATGTCGAAGGGTCGCGCGCCGTCGCGCGGTTTGCCCCCAAGCCGTTCTATTTCATCACCACCAAGGGGAAAAACGCGGAGATGATGGAGGAGCTCAACTCCGCCATCATGAGCATTGAGCAGACCGACCCCACCTTTTCCAACCGGCTTTACGAGAAGTACTTTACCACCACAGGCGAGGACCTCCGGCTGACCGACGCGGAGGCGGCGTACATCGACGGGGCGGGGGCCCTGCGGGTGGGGGTGCTGACCGAGCAGCCGCCGCTGCAGTACCTGGATGAACGGACGGGGGAGCTCGACGGCATCTCGGCCGACCTGCTGAGGCTGATCTCGGATAAGACGGGCCTTGCGTTCGAACTGGTACCCGTCGATTCCCCCGAGGAGCTCTACAGCCTTGCCGAGCAGGGCGGGATCGACCTCGCGGCTGGCATCCCCTACGACTACGACCTCGCGCGGGAGCGGCACCTTTCGATGACGCGGCCCTACATCTCCTCCCAATACCTGCTGATGATGAAGGAGGGGAGCAGCGAGGAGACGATCAAGGGCAAGCGGCTGGCCCTGACGACCACGAGCCCCTACCGCGGGGAGACGGTCGGTCAGGTCGTGCGCTACGCCAAGGTGGCCGACTGCATCCGCGCGGTGGAATCCGGCGAGGCGGACTACACCTATGTGGACGCCTATATGGCGCAGTATTTCATCAACCAGCCGCAGTTCCGCGACCTCAAGCTGATCCCCCAGACCTACGAGCCGCGCCGGCTCTGCTACGGGGTGGTCAAACCCGCGCCGCAGGAGCTGCTTTCGATCCTCAACAAGGCGATCATGACGCTGTCCACTGCGGAGATCCAGGGGGTCATCAACCAGAACACCCTCCAAAAGCAGCCCTTTTCCTTCCGGGCGGTCCTGATGGCCAACCCGGTGGAATCGGTGGCGGCCATCGTCGTCGTCTCGCTGGCGGTCATCGCGGTTCTGCTGCTCTCCCTGCGGCGGCGTGTCCGGGCCAGCCGGGAGGCGGCTCTGGAGCTGAAAAAGCATTTCCGCGTCTACGCGCTGGTGAACGAATACTTCTTTGAATACAGCTACCGCAACAACACGATGTTTGTCTCCGACCCCTCCAAGGGCGGCAGCGAGCCCGATCTCCTCCGTTACGATTACTCCGTGCGCCCCGAAACCGAGCGGGAGGCACAGCGGCGGGAGGCCTTCCTCAAGGTGGTCCGCTCGCGGGAGGACGGCGTCCACGAGCTCTACACCGAGTGCATCGACGGCATGTCCCACTGGCTGCGCATCGCGCTGGAGACGGTCTACGACGGCGACGAGCCCGCCTACGCCCTCGGAAGGATCAATGTGATCGACGAGGAGCGGCAGGAGAAGGACCAGTTGATGGAGCGGGCCCAGCTCGACAGCCTGACCCACGTCTTCAATTCCGAGGCGTGCCAGACCCACGTGCGCGCGAGCCTTTCCCGTATGCGGGAGGGGGAGAGGGGGGCGCTGCTGCTCATCGACATCGACTACTTCAAGCAGATCAACGACACCTACGGGCACATGCAGGGGGATGAGGCGCTCGGGCAGATAGCCGGGCTGCTGCGCTCGAGCTTCCGTGCGGACGACATCGTCGGGCGCCCGGGCGGGGACGAATTCCTCGTCTATCTGCCGCGGATCAAAAACCGCGAATTCCTCTTCAACAAATGCGCCGCGCTCTGCTCCCGGGCGCGCGACCTGCCGCTGGCGGAGGGCGGCCGGATCACGATCAGCGTGGGCGCGGCGCTTTCCCGCGCGGGGGACAACTACGCCGCGCTCTACCAGGCGGCGGACGAGGCGCTCTACGACGCGAAGAAAGCGGGGCGCGACCAGTTTGCCATCGCGGAGCGGAAGGAGCGCGCGTGATCCCGATAGAACTGCAAGAAAAACCGGACCGGCTGCCGCCGGTCCGGTTTTTTATCAGCATGATCAAAGGGCCGCCGGCGGTTTGCCGGCGGCCCTCATCCGCGACAGGAGACGACCTGCGTCAGAGTCCGTAGCTCTGGAAGATATGCTCGTATTTTTGCAGCGTGCGTTCGCCCACGGCGTCGACCGCCGCGAAATCCATGGCGCCCGTATAGTAGCCCTCGAGCTGGTCGTGCAGGGCCTTGGCCTCGGCCAGCAGGCGGGCGGCCTGCTCGAGCATCTGCGCGGAGGCCTTTCTGTTGAAGGTGATGCGTTTTCTGTGGGCGCGGATCTGTTCGGCGTCGGTGAACCGCCTGGACCGCACGATCTTATAGGGTTCGACGTCGGGCAGGTGGTTGTCGTTGGCGGTCATGAAGCCGAGCCGGAGGGCGGGGATGAAGAGGTGCTCGATCTTCTCAAACGGGGAGAGGGGGCAGTAACAGGTGATGACGTCCCAGCCGGCCTCGAGCGCCTGACTGCGCAGGGCGGAGAGGAAGAGGCGGGAGGCGGCGCCATAGACGTCGTCGACGAGGTAGATGCGGTCGCAGAGCGCCTTGGCGGTGCCGTCAAAGAGGACGGGGCCCTTGTTGGTGACGCAGGAGAGGAAGCGTACCGATTCGCGGCCCTGGCCCCCGGGTCCGCCTTTGAACTCGCTGAGCGCGATGCGCCGGGCCGCCTTGACCACCTTGCTGACCGAGGTGCCCTCGAGCGCGATGCGGTAGGTGTCGGAGAGCAGGCTTCCCGCCGCGCCGAGGAAGCGGCAGCAGTGCTCGTGGCAGCGGCTGATCTTTGCCGCCAGCGCCATGATCGCCTCGCGCGACTCGAAGAGCGCGTGCTCGTCCCAGCAGGAGGACAGGTCGACGACCTGCTCGAACGCGCCCGGATATTTGGGTTCGATCACATGGGCGGGTGTCGCGGAATCGAATACCGCGCGCCTTTCGTTTCGGGTGGGGCTGGAAGCCGCACGCGCATGGGAGAACAGCGGCCGGGAGTTGACGGAAAAAGCCGTGGAGCCAGATCCAACGCTCCAACGGGTCTGGTGGAATGCTCAGAGCAGCCAGCGGATCGAAACCTCCTGCGTGCCGTCCGGCCGCCGTTCGCCGACCGTGACGGTGTCGACCAGCAGGACGAGCAGCTCGCGCGGCATGGGATCGAGCCTCAGCAGCGCTTCCGCGCGCTTTGCCAGAAGGCCGGGCGGCTCCGGGGGAGCCTCCCGCATCCGGGCCTCCAGCGCGTCCAGCCGGTCCTGGAGCGCCTGCCGCTCCTCCCGGAAGCGCGCGCTCATCCCGGCGAACTCCTCCCGCCCGATGAGGCCGTCCGCCCGGTCGAGGCAGAGGGTTTCGAGCGCCCTCGAACGCCGGGCGAGCTGGTTCTGCAACTCCAGCGCCTCCGCCCGCTCCCGGCGGAGGCGGGCTTCCGCTTCGCCGGGGGGCAGCAGCCGTTCGGGGCTGGGAAGCCGGTAGCGGGCGCGCACCAGCGCGCGGACGCGTTCCTCCACGACGCCGGTCAGCGCGTCGAGGCGGACGGAATGACGGGTGCAGTTCGGGTCCGGCCGCGAGGAGGCGTAGCGCCCGCATTGCAGGTAGGAGCGCCGCACCCCCTTGTAGAGCTGCGACACCTTGACGAGCGGCCCGCCGCAATCGGCGCACCGCGCGATGCCGGCAAGCGGATGGGGCTCGCCCGTCCCGCCGGAACGGGTGCGGCGGTCAAGCAGCGCCTGCGCCGCGTCGAAGGACGCCCGGTCGACAATGGCCTCGTGGGTCCCCTCCACGCGGCACCACGCCTCCTTCGGGACCCCGGCGCACACCTTGGATTTGTAGCTCACCCGGCGCTTGGTTCCCTGCACCATCGTGCCGGTGTAGAGCTCGCTGCGCAGAATCCGCCCCACCGTTGTGCGGTTCCAGCCGTCGGCGCCGGCTTCGCCGCGGGTCCAGCCGCGGGCGCGCTTATAGGCGGAGGGGCTGGGGATCCCCCGTTCGTTGAGCAGGGCGGCGATCTTCTGCTTGCCGAACCCCTCCAGGCAGAGGGAGAAGATGCTCCGGACCACCTCCGCCGCCTCCGGTTCGACCACGAGATGGTTGTGGTCGGCGGGGTCCTTCCGGTAGCCGTAGGCGGGGATGCTGCCGATGTATTTGCCCGCGCTGCGCTTTTGCGCGAACACCGCGCGGATGTTCTCCGACAGGTCCTCGAGATACCACTCGTTGATAAGGCCGTTGATCTGGCGGGCCTTTTTGTTGCCCTTGAGGTCGGTGTCGACGTGGTCCACCACCGCCACGAACCGGATGCCCCACAGCGGGAACAGCCCGTGGAGGTATTTTTCCACGAGCTCCATGTCGCGCGTGAAACGGGACTGCGTCTTGCAGAGGACGATCTGGAACTCCCGACGCTCCGCCGCGGCGAGCATGGCGTTCCAGCCGGGGCGGTCCCGGTCGGCGCCCGAATAGTCCTCGTCGCAGTAGACCGCGCCGACCTCCCAGCCCTGGCTGGCGGCGTAGTCGGCCAGCATCGCCTTCTGGTTCTGGATGCTCTCGCTCTCCCGGATCTTTTCCGCGTCCTCCCGGCTGAGCCGGCAGTAGATCGCGCAGGTCATGTCTCCGCGCCTCCCGCGTCCTCCCGCCCGGCGGGCGGCGCGGGCGATTCCCCGCGGCGCAGGGCGCGGGCAAGATACTGGTCGACCGCTTCTTGGAGGGCGTCCGTCCGGGCCTTTTCGGACGCGGAGCGGAAGGTCTCGGTGACGAAAAACACGGCGGGTTTCATAGGCTTCACCTCATCACAGCCTATGAGGCGGACAACGCTCCCTATGCCGCCGGCGGATGCGAAAACGGGGCCGGCGCGTCCGCGCCGGCCCCGCCGTCCCGAATGATACGATGCGGCTATGACTCCTCCGCGAAGGACGGTTCGAGCACACGGCGGATCAGCTGCTCCCGGCTTTCCGCGGTGAAGGCGCAGAGCGCCGAGACGGCGTCCCGCCGCGCGCAGCCGGGCGGCACGCCCAGACGCTGCAAAAAGAACGCATAGAGCAGGGTGTACTCGGTGAAGATGCGGTTGGACTCCCGCACGCCCTCGGGAGTGAGCTGCACGGCGCCGTAGTGCTCCTTGCGGATCATCCCCTCCCCGGCCAGCCGCTTGAGGCACTTGACGACGCTGGCCCGGCTGACCTTGAGGGCGTTCGCGATATCGACCGACCGCACGGCGGCGCCGC
Organism: Anaerotruncus sp.; assembly: GCF_057433415.1. NCBI lineage: Bacteria > Bacillati > Bacillota > Clostridia > Eubacteriales > Oscillospiraceae > Anaerotruncus > Anaerotruncus sp. The sequence goes on from NZ_DBMDHH010000007.1 coordinate 68,692, forward strand.
CGTCGGAGAGCTCGTAGACCGCGAGCAGGTAACGGATAGACGCGGGGGAGAGCATGGCATACCACTCCTTTGCAGATGCTTTGGCCGGAAAGGAGGAAGCGCACAGCCGCGGTCTGCCGCGGCTGTGCGCTGTGGATGGGGAACACCGGCTTCCCGGGCAAAAAAGCGGGAGGCCGCACGGGCCGGACGCGCCGCCCGGCTTCGGTTTGCAAAAGCTAACCGAAGGGGAAAAGAAAAGGCGGAAACGTCCGCGTTCCGACGATTAGCTACCGCTAACCTGCGCTTATCTTATCACGCCGCAAGACGGTTTGTCAAGGGCCTGAAATGAAAAACCTGGAGGCGGCGCCCGCCGTCCCCGGCCGGAGGAAGGCGGGTCATTTCCCCGCGTACCGCCGGATATGCTCCCGGAGCTTATCGAAGGTTTCCTCGCTGATGTCGTGCTCCATCCGGCAGGCGTCCGCCGCGGCGGTTTCGGGGGAGACGCCCAGCGCGGTCAGCCAGTCGGTCAGGCAGCTGTGGCGTTCGTAGATGCGCTCGGCGATTTCGCGGCCCGCGTCGGTCAGCTCGATCCAGCCCTCTTTATCCATCGTGATATAGCCGTTCTCGCGGAAGAGGCTCATGGCGCGGCTCACGCTCGGCTTGGTGAAGTTCATGTGGCGCGCCACGTCGATCGAACGGACCGCGCCCGACTCCTTTTTCAGCACCAGGATCGCTTCCAGATAATTTTCCGCGGACTCTTGAATACGCATGGTAATCTCCCTCGCTGTTGTTAGCCTCAGAAAACAAATTCGTGGGAACTCCACAAATTCGTTTCCGCTCATCTGCGCTTATTCTAACACAGTTCCTTTTTTCGCGCAAGGCGGGAAAATTTTTTCGTCAAAGGATTGACAAAATAGGTTAGCAATGGTAAACTATGCCCGTAAAAGGTTAGCAATGTCTAACCATATGCCAGGCGGGCGCCGCCCGCACAGCGATACCTAGAGAGGGGAGAACAGTGGAGATGCCGTTAACGATGGCGCGGACAGGCGAAAAAACGACCGTCAGGGGGATCCACGGGAAGGAAGAGACCCGGCGCTTTCTGGAGAGCCTCGGCTTTGTGGAGGGCGGGAAGGTCACGATCGTTTCGGAGATGGGCGGCAACCTGATCGTCAATGTGAAGGACACCCGGATCGCCCTGAGCAAGGCGATGGCAAGCAAAATCATGGTTTGAGGAGGATCGGTATGAAGACACTCAAAGAGGTCAAATGCGGTGAAACGGTGACCGTCGCCAAGCTGGGCGGCGAAGGCGCGCTCAAGCGGCGGATCATGGACATGGGCATCACCAAGGGCACGCCCGTCTATGTGCGCAAGGTGGCCCCGCTGGGCGACCCGGTGGAGATCACCATCCGCGGATACGAGCTCTCCATCCGCAGGAACGAGGCGGAAAACATCCTCGTCGAATAGATGGCGGGACCGGCGGCGGAGCCGCGTTTTTTCGGCGGATGGGTTAGCTTCCGCTAATATGTGTAATGTCAGTCAGCGGGGAATCCCGCAGAGGGGGTAAACGGAAATGGCAATCAAGCTTGCGCTCGCAGGCAATCCAAACTGCGGCAAGACAACGATGTTCAACGACCTGACCGGTTCGAGCCAATACGTGGGCAACTGGCCGGGCGTCACGGTCGAAAAGAAGGAGGGAAAGCTCCGGGGGCATCAGGACGTCATCGTGACCGACCTTCCCGGCATCTACTCGCTTTCTCCCTATACGCTCGAGGAGGTCGTCACACGGGACTACATCATGAACGAGCATCCCGACGTGGTCATCAACCTCGTGGACGCCTCGAACATCGAGCGCAACCTCTACCTGACCACCCAGGTGACCGAGATGGGCATCCCGGTGATCATCGCGCTGAACATGATCGATATCGTCAAAAAGAACGGCGACCGGATCGACACCCACAAGCTGGCGGCGGCGCTCGGCTGCGAGGTGATCGAGACTTCGGCGGTCAAGGGCGCCGGCTCGAAAGAGGTGGCCGACCGCGCGGTGCAGATGGCGAGGGCGGGGATCATGACCCGCCCACAGCACACCTTTTCGGGGCCCGTGGAGGACGCGTTGGCGCGGATCCGGGAGTTGGCCGCGGACCTCGTCCCGGCGGAGAACGCCCGGTGGTACAGCATCAAGCTGTTCGAGCGGGACGCGAGGGTGCTTGAACGGCTCCGGCTCCCCGCGGACGTCAAGGCGGAGCTCGAGACGATCGTTTCCGACTGCGAGAAGCAGTTCGACGACGACAGCGAGAGCATCATCACCAACGAGCGGTACCAGTACATCTCCGGGCTGATGAAAAGCTGCGTGCAGAAAAAGAACGCCGGCATGACCACCTCGGACAGAATCGACAAGGTGGTCACCAACCGCTGGCTGGCCCTGCCGATCTTCGCGGCGGTCATGTTCGTCGTCTACTATGTGTCCGTCTCCTGGCTCGGCACGATCGTGACCGACTGGACCAACGACACCCTCTTCGCGGAGACGGTCCAGCCCCTCGTCGGCGGCTGGCTCGAGGCGGCCGGCGCCGCCGAATGGCTCACCGGCCTCGTGGTCGACGGCATCATCGGCGGCGTGGGCGCGGTGCTCGGCTTCGTCCCGCAGATGTTCATCCTCTTCTTCTTCCTCTCCATCCTCGAGGACTGCGGCTATATGGCGCGCGTGGCCTTCATCATGGACCGGATCTTCCGCAAATTCGGTCTTTCGGGCAAGTCGTTCATCCCGATGCTGATTTCCTCCGGCTGCGGCGTGCCGGGGATCATGGCGACCCGCACGATCGAAAACGAGAAGGACCGCCGCATGACGATCATGACGACCACCTTCATCCCCTGCGGCGCGAAGCTGCCGATCATCGCGCTGATCGCGGGCGCTGTCTTCCCGGAGATCACCTGGATGGCCCCGGCGACCTACTTCTTCGGCATCTTCATGGTCATCCTCTCGGGCGTCATCCTCAAGAAGACGAAGATGTTCGCGGGCGACCCCGCCCCCTTCGTCATGGAGCTTCCGCAGTACCACTTCCCGGCGCCAAAGGGCGTGCTGATCCACATGTGGGAGCGCGGCAAGGCGTTCATCATCAAGGCCGGCACCGTCATCTTCGTGGCGTGCGGCGTGATCTGGTTCCTCCAGAACTTCGGATTTACGTCCGGCGGCTTCGGCATGGTGGAGGATGAGAACATGAGTATGCTCGCGGCGATTGGCGGCGTGATCGCTCCGATCTTCGCCCCGCTGGGCTTCGGCAACTGGCAGGCGGCCGTGGCGAGCGTCTCCGGACTGGTGGCGAAGGAGAACGTCGTCGGCACCTTCGGCGTGCTGTTCGGGCTCGGAGAGGTCGGCGAGGACGACCCGGCGCTGCTGGCGTCCCTGCCGACCCTCTTCGCGACGAGCGCGAGCGCCCTGGCCTTCATGGTCTTCAACCTGACCTGCGCCCCCTGCTTCGCGGCGATCGGCGCGATCCGCAGGGAAATGATGAGCGCGAAATGGACCTGGTTTGCGATCGGTTACATGACCGGTATGGCATACATCATGGCCTTCATCATCAACCAGCTCGGCGGAGCGTTCTTCTACGGCGTGCCGTTCGGGGCCGGGCAGGTGCTCGCGCTCTGCTGCGTGGCCGCCCTGCTCTACCTGCTCTTCCGCAGCTACAACCCCGATAGGAAGATGCGCAAGCCCGCGACGGTCGGCGCGGGCGCCTGACGACGGCAAACGCCTCCGCCCTCTCCCGCCGCGCGGGAGGGCGGAGGACCTCCCCGGCGCGGCGGAAAGCGAGGACCTCTATGGTTACCTGGGTGATTTTGGGCGTGATCCTGCTGGCGGCCTTCTGTGCGGTGCGGTACGCGGTGCGCAAGGCCAAAAACGGCGAGTGCGTCGGCTGCTCTGGCTGCAAGGGCCGTTCCGGCTGCCACTGCGGACACACGGCGCCGTCCGGCCCGGACGGGCGCTGAAGCGGTGAATACAAAACGCCTCTCACATCATACACATCACCTCCAAAGACAGCCGCCCGGACGCGTTCGCGTCCGGGCGGCTGTCTTTGGGCTATTTTCTCCGGGGCTTTTTATGCAGCTTCAGTTCGATCCCGCCTTCCGACGCGGCCTGCCGGAGGAGGCCCGCGGCCAGCTCGGCCCGGGCCTTCGGGTCCCCCGGGCCGCCGGGGGACGCCTCCTCCGCCGCGAGCCGCTCCATGACGCGGCGGACCTCGGAAAGCGGCAGGAGGTTCACGGCGACGCAGAAGAGGGTCTTACGCCGTCCGTCGTTATAGCGCGCCAGCAGTTCCCGCAGGATGGCGGTCTTTTCGTCGAGCTCCGCGCGGAAGGCGGGCAGGCCCTCCGCCTTCAGCCTGTCCAGGTCCCGGCGGGCGTTCCGGGAGGGCAGGAGCTGGTCGTAGAGGGGCGGCTCGAGGTAGCGCTCGCAGGGGTAGGCGGGACAGTCGCAGCAGAATTCGGGCCCGCCGTGCTCCCGGCCGCACCGGATGACCGCGCAGGGCTGGTGGCCGTCCCCGCCGCCGCAGCCGGGACAGCCGTTCTCCATATGGTGGATGGGGCAGAGGCCGCAGAAGAGGCCGCAGAGGGAAAAAGAGGGATATTGCCGCTGATAATCCTTCATCCGGATACCTCGCGAGTTTCGGGTGTCGGGCGTACGATGTCAGTTTACCGCGCCCGCCGACCGATGTCAAATTGATTATATTGGGAACGCCCGCGTGGGGGGAGGTACCATCAGCAATCGAAGTCTTGACGTCGTGCAGGATGACCCCGTCGAGCGAGTCCGCATCGGAGGAGCAGTGGATCAGCTCGATCTGTTCGCAGCGGCCCTCGGCGGCCGCGGCGACGCGTTTCATCAGCGTGGATTTCCCCGTCCCGGGGCCGCCCTTTATGACGAATTCACGCCACCCGCCCGCAGGGTCGGCGAGCTGGTCAAAACGCGAAACGAACCCCTGCGGCGTGTTCGCTCCGAGGAAAAAGTGTAAGGGTTCCGCGGTATGATTCATAAAAAATCCTCCTAAAACGATGATTACTTCATGGTATTCGTTTTTGGGGGATTTGGTTCATTCCCATGCGGCGCGCGAAAGGGTCCGGCGCGGTTTTTTAAAACCGCGCCGGGCCCTTTTGAATCAGGAGGGGGAAGCTCAGAGGTTTTTGACGTTCAGCGCGCGGGTGGCGTTGAGGATGGCGATCACCGAAACGCCCACGTCGGCAAAGACGGCCTCCCACATATTGGCGTCGCCGAGCGCGCCGAGCAGAAGCACAAGCGCCTTGACGGCGAGCGCGAAGACGATGTTCTGCCGCACGATGGCAAGCGTCCTGCGGGAGATTTTGATCGCCGCAGCGAGCTTGGAGGGGCGGTCGTCCATGATGACCACATCGGCGGCCTCGATGGCCGCGTCGGAGCCGAGTCCGCCCATCGCGATGCCGATGTCGGCGCGGGAGAGGACGGGCGCATCGTTGATGCCGTCGCCCACAAAGGCGAGCACCCCGCGCGGGGATTTTTCCGCGAGCAGCCGCTCCATCCGGTCGACCTTGTCGGCCGGGAGCAGGCCCGCGTGGTACTCGTCGAGGCCGAGCTCCTTCGCCACCTGGGCGGCGACCGGCTCGGCGTCCCCGGTGAGCATCACCGTTTTGCGCACGCCCGCCTCGCGCAGGGCGGAGACCGCCTCGCGGGCGTCCTCCTTGACCTCGTCGGAGATCACGATGTGCCCCGCATACTCCCCGTCCACCGCGACGTGGACGGTCGTGCCGGACAGGTGGCAGTCGTGCCACACGGCGCCCGCCTCGTCCATCAGCTTCCCGTTGCCGGCGCACACCTTTCGTCCGTCGACCGTGGCCTTCACGCCCCGGCCGGAGACCTCCTCCACGTCGGAGACGCGGGTTTCGTCGGGCTCCTTCCCGTAGGCGGCCCGCAGCGAAAGGGCGATCGGGTGGCTTGAATAGCTCTCGGCGAGCGCCGCCAGCTCGAGCAGCCGGTCCTCGGAGATCTCGTCGGGATGCACCGCCGTGACCCGGAAGGAACCCTTGGTGAGGGTGCCGGTCTTGTCGAAGACGACCGTTTCGGTCCCGGCGAGCGCCTCGAGGTAGTTGCTGCCCTTGACGAGGATGCCGCATTTGGACGCCCCGCCGATGCCGCCGAAAAAGGAGAGCGGCACCGAGATGACGAGCGCGCAGGGGCAGGAGATGACCAGGAAGATGAGCGCGCGGTGAATCCACATCGAGAAGGGACCGCCCGTGACGAGCGGCGGGACGACCGCGAGCAGCGCCGCGCCGATGACGACGGCGGGGGTATACCAGCGGGCGAAGCGGGTGATGAAGTTTTCCGCCTTCGCCTTTTTGCTGCTCGCGTTCTCGACGAGGTCGAGGATTTTGGCCACGGTCGATTCCCCGTAGACGCGGGAGACGCGGACGGTGAGCAGGCCGCTCAGGTTGATGCAGCCGCTGATGACCGCGTCGCCGGGCGCTGCGTCGCGGGGGAGGGATTCGCCGGTGAGCGCGGCGGTGTCCAGCGTGGAGCTGCCCTCGGCGATCACGCCGTCGAGCGGCACCCGTTCGCCCGGCTTCACGACAATCAGGTCGTCGACGGCGACCTCCTCGGGGTCGACCCGGACGAGCTCGCCCTCCCGGCGGACGTTGGCGTAGTCGGGGCGGATGTCCATCAGGGCGGAGATCGACTGGCGCGAACGCCCGACCGCGTAGCTCTGGAAGAGCTCGCCCACCTGGTAGAAGAGCATGACGGCGACCCCTTCGGGATATTCGCCCACGCAGAAGGCGCCCACCGTGGCCACCGCCATCAGGAAGTTCTCGTCGAACACCTGCCCGTGCGCGATGTTGCGCAGGGCGCGCAGCAGCACGTCGCCGCCGATGACGAAGTAGGGCACGAGGAAGAGGGCGAGCCGGAAGACGCCCCCGAGGGGGATGAGGAGCGCGGCGGCGAAGGCCGCCGCGCCGATGATCAGACGGACCAGGGTCCGTCTTTGTTTTTTGGACATGGCGCGGACCTCCAAAAAAAGATTTGGGAAGGCGGAGAGGGAACTCAGACGAGCACGGTGCAGTCGGGCTCGACCTTCCTGCAGACGCGCACCGCTTCCTTGAGCACCTCGTCGAAACGCGCGTCGTCCGCCTCGAGCGTGAGGCGCTGGGTCATGAAGCTTACCGTTGCGCTCTGGACGCCGTCGAGCTTGTTGATCGCGTTTTCCATTTTGGCGGCGCAGTTGGCGCAGTCGAGGTCGCGCAGGCGAAAAGTCTTTTTCATGGGTGGTTCCTCCGTTCAGTCGATTTATTCGGCGACGTGCTCCATGCCCTGCCCCAGGATGGTGCGGACATGCCCGTCTGCCAGGGAATAGAATACGGTTTTGCCGTCGCGGCGGTATTTGACCAGCTTGGACTGCTTGAGCACCCGCAGCTGGTGGGAGATCGCCGACTGGTTCATATTGAGAAGCTGTGCGATATCGCACACGCACATCTCCGACTCAAAGAGCACGTAGAGGATCTTGATGCGGGTGGAGTCGCCGAACACCTTGAAGAGCTCGGCGAGGTCGTAGAGGATCTCCTCGTCGGGCATCTGCGCGTTGACGGCGTTTACGATGTCCTCATGCGCGTGGATGTAGTCGCAGCGTTCCATGCCGTCCTTGTCTATCATTCAAATCACCTTTCATATGAGCTATTGTTCATACGTTTATTATATCCCATCGCCGCCAAATGTCAATAGGGGGCGCGATCCTTTTTTTGCGAGGCCGCCGGCCGGCGCGCGCCGGGGGCGGAAAACCGGGCGGCGCAGCCGCCCGCGCGCGAAGGACGCGTCCTTCGCACGGGCGCCCGCAGGGCGCCGTTTTCCGCCCCGGTCCCGCGCTTTTCGCGCGCGGAAAAGCGGCCGTCCCTTTTGGGACGGCCGCCGGGAAAAAGCCTGCCGGACGGCGGGGCGCGTCAGCGCCCGGTCCCGCCGAGCTTGCGCGCGAGGGCGTCGGGGTTGGTGCTGTAGAGCAGCGCGTTCTCCCGCGAGATCACGCCGTCGCTGAAGAGCCGCAGGATGCTGCTGTCCATGTCGCACATCCCCTGCGAGGAGGAGGAGTAGATCACTCCGCCGATCTGGTGCACCTTGGATTCGCGGATCATGTTGCGCACCGCGTCGTTGGCGAGCAGGATCTCGAACGCGGGGACGAGCCCTCCGTCCACCGTGGGGATAAGCTGCTGGGAGACGACCGCGCGCAGCACCATCGAAAGCTGGACGCGCACCTGCTGCTGCTGGTTGGGCGGGAAGACGTCGATGACCCGGTCGATCGTGTTGGCCGCGCCGACCGTGTGCAGCGTCGACAGGACGAGGTGCCCCGTTTCGGCGGCGGTCATGGCGACGCTGATCGTCTCGTGATCGCGCATCTCGCCGAGCAGGATGACGTCGGGCGACTGGCGGAGCGCGGCGCGCAGCGCCGTCACATAGCTCTGGGTGTCGGTCGCGACCTCCCGCTGGCTGACGATGGAATGCTTGTGCCGGTGGAGGAACTCGATGGGGTCCTCCAGCGTGATGACGTGGGCGCTGCGGGAGTTGTTGATCGCGTCGATCACGCAGGCGAGCGTCGTCGATTTGCCGCACCCGGCCGGGCCGGTGACGAGCACGAGTCCCTTCTGCATCTCCGCGAGGGAGAGCACCCCGTCTGGGATGCCGAGGTCATGCGGGTTGGGCAGCTCAAAGGTGATGACGCGGATGACCGCGGCGAGCGAACCGCGTTGTTTGTATGCGCTGATCCGGAAGCGCGACACCCCCTGGAGCGCGAAGGAGAAGTCGTCGTCGCCTCCGCCTTCGACGATGGCGATCTCCCGGCCCGCGAGCGCGTAGGCCCCCTGGATGAGGGCCTGGGAGTCGGCGGGGGTGAGCCGTCCGTCGTCGGCGCGCAGGAGCTGGCCGTTGACCTTGAAGGTCACCGGCAGCCCGGCAATGATGAAGATGTCGGAAGCGCGGCGGTCCACCGCGTCCTGAAGGAAATGCAGGATATCCATTTGGATTACCTCCGGTGTAATGGTTCAGAGGGTGCCGTCCCACAGCTCGATGGTCTCGTCGCCCTGCCACTCCCGGGCGGAGGCGGCCTGCCACCGCAGGATTTCGTGGCGCGCCCCCCCGGGGCCGGGGTAACGCACCTCGACGCGCAGCTCCTGCGCGTCGGAGATGGGGACGGTATAGGAGGCGACGAGCGCCCGGCCCCGGCGCTCGAAGGAGACCCCCGCGGCCTGCGGCCGCGCGGGATTCGCCTCCACGGCCGCGTCGGCCTGGACGAGCAGCTCGACCGCCCGGCTGTCGGCGGCGTAATATTCGGACACCGTCTGCGCCGCGCGGCGCGCCATCTTGAGGTCGGCGTTGGCCGACGTAAGGGAGAGGGCCGCAAAGGTCGTCAGGCAGAGCACGATGAAGATGACCAACAGGGAGGAGACGCCGATGAAGACGCCTCCCGTCTTGCGCCGTCCGCTCATTTGCCGCCCTCCTTTCATTCTATTCCGCCGTCACGCGGCGGGTTGATACCGCCGCGCGCTCAGGCGGTAAAGCTCTTCGGAAACGCCGTCCGCCGTCCTGCCGACGGTGATTTCCGCCTCCCACAGGCCGCCCGGCCTGCCGGGCAGAGACCCGCCGCCCTCCGGCCCGTGGATCAGGATGTCCAGGCGGTAGCGGGCGTCCCGCTCGGCGCAGGGGTTCCACGTCCGGTCGTACCAGGCGGTCAGGACGCCCGGCGTATCCCCGGCGCGCACGCCCATGAGCCGCACCGCCTCGTCGAGGTCGTCCGCGCCTTTGAAGGACTCGGCGGCCGATTCGGCGGCCAGCACCGCGCGGTTGAGCGCGGCGCTCTGCTCGCTCGCCGTGTGCGCCCGTGCGAAGAGCTGCACGCAGACCGCGCTTGCGACCGAGAAAAAGAGGATCGCGAGGATCAGCTCCATCAAAAAGAGGCTCGATCCCGAATGGGTGCGGGGCTGTCTCATGCCGAACCCTCCTTGCCGCTGCGCAGCGAGAGATAGAGCTGCGCGTCCCGCCCGTCCGCATCGGGGCAGGAGACGCGCAGCAGGCGCGGGTTCACCTGCTCCACCTCAAAGGCGGGCACCTTCGTAATGGGGGTCCCGTCGACGGGGGAGGGGTCGTCCATGCCGGTGAAGAGCTCGCAGAGGCTGCCCTCCCACGCGTAGAGATAGGTGCGGTAGACCTCACCGCCGAACTCCTGTTCGATTATGAGCGCGGGCGCGCCGCCCAGCTCCCCCGCGTGCACCGCGCCCGCCGCGTCGCACTGGCGGACCTTCGCGGCGACATAGTGCAGGGAGGTCTGAAGATCGAAATTGCGGTCCATGCCGCGGGCGGAGGACTCGTAGACGTCCGCGCCGATGAGCACGACAAGCAGGGCGGAGGCGGCGAAGACACAGAAGAGCGCGAGGGTGAACAGCAGGTCGATCACATGCCTGCGCGGCTGAAAACGGATGTTCATGGCGGCCTCCCTTCCCGTGAAGTCCCGGTTTATTTCGTCAGGGGAATCACGTCGATCTCCGGCATCAGGTTGGATGCGAAGCAGTGGTAGTGAATGGAATAGCGGGCCCTGTCGACCGTGAGCCCGTAGTGCTCCTCAAGATAGTCGAGGCTGGGGGGATAGGACCCTTCGATGGCGTAGCAGT
>NZ_DBMDHH010000077.1:0-9435 GCF_057433415.1 Anaerotruncus sp.
GGCGCCGCCATGCGCCGGCGCCCCCGACACAGGCCGCGCAGGCGCGGCCTGTCCGCCGCCGCGTCGCCGCCGCGCACGCGGCCTGAACGCGTACCCGCACGCCGCCCGGCGCCATCCTGCGTCCGCGGCGCGTGAAAAAGCCGCGGGAATCCCGCGGCCCTCCTGCTTTTGGCGTTCCCTGTGGATACGCATTCCATGTCTTTACACGCCCTCCAAATCAAAGGGGGGCGTGTATTCTTCTTTTGCGGAGCTTTTCTCCTGCATGTAGCCGCGGACGCCCAGCTCCCGCGCGCGCTCGAGCACCCTGCGGTATTCGTAGCTGCTCAGCCGCCGGCCGAGCTCGGGGAACTCCCCGCTGCGGTAAAAGGGGATGTACTGGCTCATGACGCTCACACGGATCTCCTCCAGCGGCAGGTTTTCCGCAATCCATTCGAGCACCGCGATCGAATCGTGGAGCCCGCCCGGCAGCACGAGATGGCGGATGACGAGCCCCTTTTCGAGCAGCCCGTCCGCCCCGAACCGGACGGGTCCCGTCTGCCGGAACATTTCGGCGATCGCGGAGGACGCCGCCCGAAAATAGTCGGGCGCGCCCGAATAGCGCGCCGCGCGCGCCGCGTCGGCATATTTGAGGTCGGGCAGCCAGACGTCCGCCACCTTCCCGAGCAGCTCCAGCGTCTCGGGAGACTCGTAGCCGCCCGAATTGCAGACGACGGGAATTTTGAGCGCGGGGCGGGCGCGCTCCACCGCCTCCACGACCCAGGGCGCCCAGTGGGTAGGGTTCACGAGGTTGAGGTTGTGCGCGCCCTGCGCCTGCAATTCGAGAAAGATTTCCGCCAGACGGCCGACGGAGATCTCCTTCCCGAAGTTTTCCGCGCTGATCCGGTAGTTCTGGCAGAAGCAGCAGCGCAGCGGGCAGCCGGAGAAAAAGACGGTCCCCGAGCCGCGCGTCCCGCTGATGCAGGGTTCCTCCCACTGGTGCAGGGCCGCGCGCGCGACGCGCGGGAGCGCGCCGCCGCCGCAGAATCCCCTTCCCGTCCTCCGGTCGGCCCCGCAGGCGCGCGGGCAGAGGGTGCAGTGTCCGAGCCTCATTTCCCTTCGCCGAGCAGCTCCCGCTCGATGAGCCCGGCCGCGTAGATCACCAACTCGCGGCAGCTCTTTCCCTCGCCCGCCTTGCGCCGCTCGATCAGCTGACGGCAGGTGGTGCTGCCGTTCTCCGCCTGGAAGATGCTCTCCAGCTCCTTGATCCGCGCGTAGGTCGCGGCCTTGGTGAGCCCCTTCTCGGGCGAGCCGCCGCTCCCCTGGAGCCCCGCGAGCATATAGACCGCGCTTGTCGCGCCGCATACGCCGCTGTGCATGCCGCCGATGCCGCCGCCGAAGCCCTCGGAGATTTTGAACGCCGTCTCCCCGTCCATGCCGAAGAGGTCACAGTAGGCGCAGAGCACCGCCTGCGCGCAGTTGTAGCCCTGCTTATGCAGCGCCACGGCCTTTTCCACTCGATTTTCCATCTTTTCGCTTCCTTCGATACGGTTGTCCTTTGCCGCCAAAACCGGCGGGATTGATCATAAATGCATGATAGCCGCTTCGGTTATTATACCAGCCCGCGCCCCGGTTGTAAATCGTCCGGCGCGCAAAAAGGCACGGGGCCGCCCATCGGCGGCCCCGTGCCTTTTACGCTGCCCGCGGTCCGGCCTCAGAAGAGCTTCCCGAGGCTGATATAGTTCTGAATCAGCAGGCTCAACTCCTCCTGCCGCTCGGCGGGGAGCTCCTGCGCCGCGAAAAAGCTGCGTTGGAGCGCCGTCATCCGCCGGTTCTCCGGGGACATCAGGTCCTCGTCAAAGAGGCGCATGGTCTGGAGCTTCAGGCCATCCGCGATCTGGTCGAGCGTCTGCACCGTCGGGTTGCCGTTGACCCGCTCCAGCCTGCTTACGCAGGCGGTGGTCATCCCCGACGCGAACGCCAGCTGTTCCTGTGTCATTCCAAGGGAAGTGCGTACAAACCGGATGTTACGTCTGATTACCTCGTTGCTGTTTGACATGCGTCCACACCCCTTTTCGACATCATAATACATTTTTCGACCTATTTCAAACTACCATAGTTCTAGATGTATGTTACCAGTATCAAATGTATTTTCTATTCGTGTAAAAGCGCCCATCAAATTTGTGCATCATTTTTTGGAACCGGTTTTTTCTACAAAACAGCCGCTCGCAGGAAAGGCAAATTATACTTTTATTATAAGTTTTTCATGACCACAGTGGAAGCCCTGCGCCCCATCTTTTCCGGAAAAATTTTTCCCAGTCTGTCCGGAGGCCGCCGCGCATATCTTTAAACATGTAAAAACCTGACAGGAGGGACCCCCATGAGCGATCAGAACGCCATCCTCTACGCGGCGCCGGAACCCTATCCTCCCATCCGCGTGGAGCGACCCAATCCCCGTTACGCGCAGATGCTCCAGGCCAATTTCGCCTCCGCGGGCAGCGAGCTCACCTCGATCACCCAGTACACCTACCACAGCCTCGTACTCGGACGCTCCGCGCCCGAGGCCGCCGACGCCCTTCACCACATCTCGATCACCGAGATGCACCACCTCGACATCTTCGGCAGGCTCGTCCTGCTGCTCGGCGGCGACCCGCGCTACTGCTCCCCGCGGCAGGGCTGCCCGGTGGCCTGGAACGGCAATATGGTGACCTACCACGCCTCCCTCTGCGAGGCGGTCCAAAGCGACATCTCCCTCGAGCAGGCCGCCATCCACACCTACCAGTACCAGGCGGCGGCGATCGAGGACTGCTATATCTCCGCGATGCTCAACCGCATCATCCTCGACGAACAGCTCCACATCCGCGCCTTCCGGCGGATTCTCGAAAGCTGCTGCTGACCCGCTTGCATTTTCCGGAGGCTGTGCTATCATATTCCCAGAATCCCCCTCGGAAGGAGGAACGGCATGGTCTGCCCTTACTGCAAAAAACGCATCCCGCGCAAAAGCGCCTACTGCCTGCACTGCGGCGCGCCCCTCTCCGCCCCCGCCGGGGCGGACGCCCCTCCGGTGCGCGCCTGCATCCTCTGCGGGCGGCCGCTGCCCGAGGGCGGCGTCTCCGACCTGTGCGACGCCTGCCTGCGCGGGGAAACGCCGGACGGCGTCCCGCCCGAGCCCGAGCTGCTCCCCGACTTTGACGAGAGCCCGCCCGGCGACGCGCCGAAATCCCGGCGTAAGCTGCCGCGGTGGCTGCTTCCCGTCCTGCTCGTCATCCTGCTCGCGGCGGGCGGGCTCCTCTTCTTCCTGCTGCGCCCCGGCGCGGAAGCCCCGCGGGAGCAGGCCGGCGCGCAAACCGATGCGGAGCGGTACGCCGTCTCCTGCGCGCAGGAGATGGTCCGCGCGCAGGCCTACGACCCCGCCAGCGTCCACTTTTACCAGCAGGGCCTGTCGGTCGACGAGGAGGCGGGCGTCTACACCGTTTCCCAGCGGTTCGACCGCAACACCGCCTCCGGGGAGACGCTCACCGAGTCCTATACGGCAAAGCTCACCCTGTCAGACGGCCTGGACGGCTACTCCCCCCTGATGCTGGAGGTGGGGGGCGGCGTCCTCTACGACAACCGCGAATAACCCCCGCCCGGGGCGGCCAGACGGCCGCCCCGGGCTTTTTTCCCCGCGCGGCGTGCCGACACAAAAAACACACAGGGATCTGTCCCCCGGCGGCTTCCAATTTGGTTATAAGAGTAACCGGAAAGAGAGAGAAACTGGAAACGCAAGAGCAAAGAAGGGGGCATCTCACCATGAAAAAACTGCTCGCACTGCTTCTGGCGGTTGCCTGCGTGCTGTCGCTGAACGTCGCGGCCTTCGCGGCGGCCTACGACATCTATACCGACCCGGTCGTCGGCACCATCCTGAACGGGGACGGCGAATCCGCCTACGATTCGGGCTACGACACCCTGAAGCCCGGCGACGACTACTACTATATCATCGGGCCCTCCTCCGTGGCGGGGTACGACATCCTGACCGACAAGGACGTCGTCCGCTTCTCGATGAAGAAAAAGACCAACGGCAAGCTGGTCAGCGGAGCCGACATCGTGGAAAAGCGCTTCAACGGCACCCGCTACGTCTGCATCAGGTTCTCGATCAAGGACAATTTCTCCGCCGACGAATACAAGGTCGAGATGGAGGCGCAGATCAAGGCGCGCAAGGATTTGATCGTCACCCACTATCCGAGCCTCGGGGGCCGGGACTTCTTCCCGATGTTCAAGCTCGCGGGCCCTTCGGCGCGCAGCGCGGACCTGACGCCCGAACAGCTCGGCGCCGCCTACGAGCAGGCGGTCAAGGAACTGGCCGCCGCGGAAAACAGGCAGAAGGACCTGCTGAAGGAGCTCAAACAGCTCGCCGCCGACGCGGGTTACGCCGCGTTCAGCCCCGGCAGCCCGGTTGAAAAGATCCCCGGCGCCGACGCGCTGAAAGCCGAGGCCGACCGGCTGCAGAAGGTCTATGAGGACCTGAAGGCGCAGTACGACGCGGAGCAGAAGACCCAGTCGCTCACGGCCGAGGCGGAAAAGCTGCGGCAGCAGCTCGCCGACCTCGACGCGAAGATCAGGGAGGTAAACGACCAGATCGCCGCCCTTCCCACCGAGCAGCCGGCCGACACGTCCGCGCTCCAGGAGGCGCTGACCGCGCTCAAACAGAATATTAGCGGCCTCACCGGAGTGCTCACCGGTTTGGGCGTCGACGTCGACGCCGCCCTCGCGCTTGGCGAAGGGCTCTCCACCGGGAACCTGCCCCGGACGCAGCACCCGGACGCGCTGCTCAACATCTTCGCGTCCGAGAACGCGAAAGAGGACCCGGAGGAAAAGGACGCGGCAGGCGTCAACGCCATCCTGCGGGGGCTTCAGGGCGAGGGCAGCATTTTTAACGATGTTCCCCTGATCGACGACGAGGGCGGCAACTGGGCCGCCGTCGGCGGACAGCTCTGGACGCTGGCGGTCAATCAGGCGGGCCAGCTCGGCGCCATGCGGGCGCAGGCCGAAGGGCTGCAAAAACAGATCGACGACGCGGCGCCGCAGGCGGGCAACGCCGCCCAGCGGCAGGCGCTCGAAGGCCAACTTACCACGCTCAACGGCGACAGAGCGAAGCTCGAGGCCCGGTATCAGGAACTCACCGCGGCGAACCTCTCCCCGCTCGGCGCGCCGGTCACCATCGAGCAGGTGAACCGGGCCAAGGCAGACGCCGACGCCGCCAAGGCGAAATCTGACGCCGCGGCCAAGTACGGCGAGACCTACCTTTTGTGGGCGGAGCAGAAAAACACCGTCGTGCCCGCCGCCCAGAAGGCGAAGGACGAGGCCTACAAAGCCTACTTCGAGGGCGCGACCCAGGAGGAGCGCCTCCAGTCGGGCAAGACCTATTACCACGCCTTCAAGCTCTACATCCAGAATGAAAACCGGGTGGACGACGACGCGACCTTCACGATCGGTGAAAAGGGCGTCGTGATCAAGCCGGTCAAAAACGAGCGCAACATCGTCACCTGGGAGAACGCGGACGGGCCGGTCGCCTCGATGACCTTCCTCGCGGATTCGGACGCCGACTACTACTGCCCGCGCCTCTCCACCCGCTGGAACGACGCCGACTACCTCGACTACTTCCACGACGTGGACGCCTACCTCTTCGACTTTGTCGACAACCCCCGCGTCCCGGCGGCGACCCGCCCGACCCTCTCCCTCTGCAACCCCTTCGTCGACGAGGACGGCGACCTGACCGTGCGTGAAAGCCGCATCCACGTCTACGAGGTGGACGGCGACGGCGAGCTGATCGATAAGACCCACCTCTTCAACTTCGGGGAAAACGACGACGGCGACCGGGTGCTCTCCATCCGGACCTTCACGCTGGGCACCTACATCGTCTCGGACGGTAAGGCCGACCTGCCTGAAAGGAAGCCCTCCAGCCGCCCGGCCGACGTTGAAAAGCCCACCATTGAAGTCAACAACAACCGGAAGCCCGTGCCAAACACCGGACGCTGACTTTCCTGCCGGGCTTCCGGTCCGTTCACAGCAAAGGGGCGCCCCCGGCCGATGGCCGGGGGCGCCCCTTCGTTTTATGCCCGTTCACGGGCGGATCGCTTCAAAGATCATGCCGTCGCACCTGGCGCGCGCGAGCCTGCCCTCCTCCGGGGTGCGCACCGTCCACGCGAGCAGCGGAAGCCTTTTGCGGCGGCATTTCAGCCGCAGCTTTTCGGTGATGCCGCCCAGCTCGTAGGCGACGAACTGGGGCCTCGAAACGCAGTTGAAGAGCATATGCCGCAGGGCGTAGGCGCGCAGGCCGTCCCGCAGGCCCTCGTACTTCCGGCAGGCGAGCTGGCCGCACACAAGATGGGGCGCGTTTCTCCGCAGCCACCAGACGGTGAGGGGGTTAAAGGACTCGAGGATCACCGGGCCGCGGTAGCCCGCGAGCTCCCGCACGAGCGTGCGCTCCAGCGCGCCGGGAAGCCCGCCGTTTTTGAGTTCGATGAGCAGCGGCACCCGCCCGCCCACACATTCGAGCACCTCCCGCAGCAGCGGGATCGTACAGGCGGTGCCGCCCAGCCGCAGGCGGCGCAGGCTCCGGAAGTCCATCCGCTCCACCGTCCCCCGCGCCCCCGTCATCCGCCGCAGGTCGTGGTCGTGGAAGACCACGAGCGTCCCGTCCGACGCGCGGTGCACGTCCAGCTCGATCGCATAGCCCGCCTCGGCCGCCGCCCGAAACGCGGGCAGGGAGTTCTCGGGGACCCCCTTCCCCGCCGCGTGCAGCCCCCGGTGGGCCACCTTCTGATATCCTTTCAGCAGCATTGCGCATAATCTCCATGACAGATTTGATCGGCCGGTTTCCCGGCCGGTTCCATTTTACCACGCGCCGCGCCCCGCCGCAACGCCCGCCCGGTCTTTCCGGGGAAATTGGAAAAGATTTCACGCATTATTCACATTTTGCGGGTATAATGGAATTGTTCTTTACCGGACCCAACACAGCTTTCAGGAGGAACCGACATGAAAAAATGGATCTCCCTGCTCCTCGCCGTCCTGACGGCGTCCGCGCTCGCGACCGCCGCCTTCGCGTCTTCGATGGGCGGCGTCGTCAAGCCGAACGAAAACGGCGACAACACCGTCACCTTCGGCAACGACAACGTCACCTACGCCAAGCTCTCCTTCAAGGCGGATTCCGACGCGGAGAAGTTTTACGTCGAGCTGTCGACCGACTGGGACGACTGCGCCTATGGGGCCGATTTCTACGACCTCGACGCCTACCTCTACGCCTTCACGGTGAACCCGTCGATCCCCGCCACCTCCGCGCCCACCCTGCTGCTCTACAACCGCTTCGTGGATGAAGACGGGGAGCTGACCGTCAAGCCGGGCGACGTGACGATCTACCAGGTGAAAAAGACCGGTCTCACCGACGTGACCTCCAGCTTCACCGCCACCGAGACGGGCGACGGCGACCCCGTCTTCGCGATCCGCACCCGCGCGCCCGGCACCTATGTGATCTCGGCGCAGAAGGTGGAAAACGCCTCCGGCGCGCTCTCCCCCCGCAGGGTCACCGACGCCGACCGCGCCGAAGAGAAGCGGGACGCCGCCTCCAAGCCGGCCTCCGACGGATCCGGGGCGGCCCCCGGGACCAAAGCCGTCCTGCCCTCCTTCGCCAAATGAACCCGCGCGTCCCGTCCCCGCCCGCAGAGGGCGGGGACTTTTTTTCGGCCGTCCGCAGGAAAACGCGCCAAACGCCGCACTCTATGGTTGGACCTTTGCGCATTTTGTGATATGATTGTGTTGCGCGGCGACCGCCCGAGGGGCGTCGCGGCCAGATGTGGGGGGATTGCCATGGGTAGCAAGGACTACCGCGCCAGGAAAATCGAATATTACGGGCGCCCGATGGGCGCGCTGAATCTCTATATCTATCTGCTGCTGCCGGTCTTCGTCGTCTGGCAGGCGGTCAGCTTTACCTGGCGCGCCACCGTTGCAAGCGCCCAGTTCGAGACGGTCACCGAGTTTTTGTCGGCGTTTATCATCCTCGTCCTCGGCGCCGCGGCGTGGCTATCGGTCTACGGCGTCGACCGCTACGCCTTCTTCAGCAACATCGTCTTCCTCTTCGCGGCGGGGGCGTCGCGCGTCATCCAGACCTTCTTCCCCACCCTGCTCGACGGGCGGGGCGGGGCGGTCTCCGCCGACCTCCAGGCGGCCGTCGCCCCGGCGGCGCAGGCGGCCCTGTCGATCTCCGGCGGGCTCACGGCCTTCTTCTCCTCCCTTCAGGATGGGGTCGCCGCCGCGGCCGGGAGCTCCCTGTCGATCTTTTCGGGCGGGGGCGGGGGCATGGGCGCGATGGGCGGCATGGACCCGTCCGGCGGGATGGGCATGGCCGGCATGGGGATGGACGGCATGGTGGGCGGCGCGCAGCCCGCCGCCACCTCCCTGATCGGCAAGCTCGTGGGGCTCTTCGTCAAGACGGGAGAGGACTTCACCCTCTTTGCCAACACGGTCGAGTGCGGCATCTTCGTGCTCGTCTGCCTCTTTTTCCTTTTTTACTTTTTCGGCAACCGGAAATTTTTCTTTTCCTCCCTCGAGGATTTCCGCGTGCGGGATGAGGCGGGCTGAGAAAACCCCCGGATCCGGCCCCGGCCCGGCGGGGCCGGTTCCGTTTTTCCCCGCACCCCTCCCCCCGTCCGCGCATATCCTGTCAATGGGGGTGTTCCCCCGTTTCTTTGGGAGGTAACCAAAGATGCACCGCTCTGCCACACCATGCCTTCCCGGGCATCCACCAGCCGTTCTCCTGTTACACCCGACCCTCCTGTTATAACCACACCGGCACAGAGATCCCGCGCCCGCGGCCTTCGCGGGCGCGGGCGGGGCCGGCGGCGCGGGAGGCGGCGATCACATAAGGGCCGGGCGATGGGATTTTTCCCATCGCCCGGCCCTTCCTTATGCCCCCGGGGGCTATTTTGACAGAGGGAGCCTCGCGGCGCGCACCTCTTCGATCGTCGGGATCGAGGAGGACGCGCCCTTTTTGGATACCGCCAGCGAGGAGGCCGCCGACGCGAGCCGCAGCGCCTCCGCCACCGTCTCCCCTCCCAGCGCCGCCGCGAGGAAAAAGCCGGTGAAGGTGTCCCCCGCGGCCGTCGTGTCCACGACGGGCACGTCGTACACCCCGTGGGAGAGCCTCGTTTCCCCCTCCCCGTAGAGGACGCCGCTCTTCCCCAGCGTCAGCACGATACGGGAGCCGGGGAACCGCGAGAGCATCTCCGGCAGGATTTCCAGGGGGTCCTCCCTGCCGGAGATCTGCGCGCCCTCCACCTCGTTGAGGAGGAAGATATCCACCTTCCGAAGGTCGCACGCGAGCATCCGCTCGTCGAAGGGCGAGGGGTTGAGCGCAATGGTCATCCCCCGCTCATGCGCGCGGTCGATCAGGTAGTCCACGAGATTTACCTCATTTTGCAGCAG
>NZ_DBMDHH010000078.1:0-9435 GCF_057433415.1 Anaerotruncus sp.
GTGAGCGTCATGGTCCGCGGGGACGTCGGCGCGGTGAAGGCCGCCGTCGAGGCCGGCGGGGCCGCCGCCGCCCGTTTGGGCGAGGTCGTCGCGACCCACGTGATCCCGAGGCCGCACACGGATGTGGAGAAGATTCTCCCGCATCTGGACTGACCGCTTCCGGCAGGAAAAGCCCGCCGGGCGGGTCCGCCCGGCGGGAATTGACGAATAAAGGAGGCGGAGAAAATGGCCGTGGATGAAAAACTCGTGGAACTGATCGTCCGGCAGATTGTGGCACAGCGTCAATCCGGGGCGCCCGCCGGGCTGCCGCCCATCCCGGTGGGGGTCTCCGCGCGGCATATCCACCTGACGCGGGAGCACATGGACATCCTCTTCGGCAAGGGCAGCGAGCTCCACAACATCAAGGAGCTGATGGGCGGGCAGTTCGCCGCCCAGGAGCAGGTGACGATCCTCGGACCGTCCCTGCGGCCGATCGAAAAGGTCCGCGTGCTCGGCCCGCTGCGCAAGCAGACGCAGATTGAAATCTCGCGCACCGACACCTTCGTGCTCAAGGTGCGCCCCCCGGTTCGCCCGTCGGGCGAGATCCGGGGCTCGGCCGGGCTCACAATTGTCGGCCCCTGCGGGGTCGTGATCGTCGAGGAGGGCTGCATCATCGCCAACCGGCACATCCACATGTCGCCGGAGGACGCGCGGATCTACGGCGTGCGGGACGGCGACCTGGTCGAATGTCTCGCGGAGGGGGAGCGCCGGACGATGCTCTACGACGTGCAGATCCGGGTTGCGCCGAGCTTCACGCTGGAAATGCACATCGATACCGACGACGCCAACGCGATCGGGTTCACCGGCAAGCCGCAGGTGACGATCGTCAAACGCGGCGGCTGACCGGACGGAAGGGATTAACTATGGTATGCGGAAAGGTCACCGGCACGATCGTCTCCACCCGCAAGGTGGAGACGCTTGTCGGCTCTAAATTTCTCGAGGTCGAGCTCTACCGGAACGGCGCGCCGACGGGGGAATACCTCGTCGCGATCGACCGGGTGGGCGCGGGCATCGGCGAGCGGGTGCTCATCACCCGCGGCAGCGGCGCGCGCCTGGCGCTCGACGACCGCGAGACCCCGACCGACGCGGTGATCGTCGGGATCATTGACGAATGAGGCGGTTTTCCGCCGGGAAGGGAGGGGAAGCCCCATGGAACTGGAACTGCTGAGGGATACAATCGAGGCCGCCGGCGTGATCGGCGCGGGCGGCGCGGGGTTCCCCACCCACCGGAAGCTGGCGCGGGGGATCGACACGGTGCTGGTCAACGCCGCCGAGTGCGAGCCCCTGCTCTACACCGATTTCACCATTCTGCGGGAGCACCTCGACCGGGTGTGCGAGGGCGCGCGGGAGCTCTGCGACGCGATGGGCGCCGCACAGGTCCTCGTGGCGATGAAGGAGCACACCGCCCTGCGCCTCGGCGTCGCCCAGGGGGAGGAGCTCCCCTGCGGCGCGCGCGCCGCGCTGCTGCCCGACGTCTACCCGATGGGCGACGAGATCATCATGATCTACCAGGCGCTCGGCCGGGTCGTGCCGCCGGGGCAGCTGCCCAGCGCGGTGGGCGTGGTCGTCGTCAACGCCGAGACGGCCTACAACGTCTCGAACGCCGTTCGGGGCGTCCCAGTGACGGAGAAATGGCTTACGATCGGCGGCGCGGTGGAACATCCCGTCGTCGTGAGGGTGCCGGTCAACTGCGGCGTGCGCGCGGTCCTGCGCGCGGCGGGGGTAACGGTCCCCGCGGGGCATGTCGTCGTGGACGGCGGCCCGGCGATGGGCAATATCGTGAATCCCGCCTCCGCCATCGTGACCAAGAAGACCAAGGCGCTGCTCATCCTGCCGGAGGAGATCCCGGCGATCGCCAACAAGGCCGCGCCGGTCGAACGGCTGCTCAAACGGGTGCCGTCCGCCTGCTGCCAGTGCATGTACTGCACCGAGCTCTGCCCGCGCCACCTGCTGGGGTATCCGCTCCAGCCGCACAAGACGCTGCGGGCGGTGGGCGCGGGGGCGCCGGGCAACCCGGAGGAGTTGCTCACCGCGTCGCTTTGCAGCGGCTGCGGGGTGTGCACGCTGATGGCCTGTTGCCAGGGGATCGCGCCGTCGGCGGCGATGACCGCCGTCAAGCAGAGCCTGGGCAGGCACCGGATCGGCTACCGCGCGGACGGGCCGACGAAGCCGGACCCCGAGCGGGACTTCCGGATGGTGCCGGTCAGCCGGTTCAAAAGCCGGATCGGCGTGGCGAAATTCGACCGGGAGGCCGAATGGGCCGGCGACCTGCCGGTGGCGCAGGCCCTCTGGCGCCTGCCGCTCTCCCAGCATGTGGGAAAGCCGTCGGAGCCGGTCGTGGCCGTGGGCGACGAGGTGGCGGCGGGCCAGCTGATTGCGAGGGCGCGGGAGGGCATCTCCGCGGCGCTGCACGCGCCGGTCGCGGGAACAATCTCCCGCGTGACGGATACGGAAATTGAAATGACGACGGGCGAGGTGAAATAAGAATGGACTATGCGGTAGGCGTACTGGAACTGCGGAGCATCGCCCGGGGAATCGAAGCGAGCGACGCCGCGCTTAAATCCGCCGGGATCCGGCTTATTTCGGCGCAGCCCATCTGCCCCGGGAAGTTCGAATTGGTGATCACCGGCGAGCTCGCGCAGGTGAACGCCGCGATGGATCGGGTCAAAGCCGGCTTCGAGGAGAACCTGCTTGACGCGGTGCTGCTCGGGCGGATCGACCCGGCGGTGGTCAAGGCGCTGCTCGGCGCGCAGCCGGAGGCGAAGCGCGGCGCGCTCGGCACGATCGAGACCTTCACCGTCGCCAGCGTGATTCTGGCCGCCGACTGCGCGGTCAAATCCGCCGACGTGGAGATCCTCGAGCTGCGCACCGCGCGCGGCATGGGCGGCAAGGGGGTCGTCCTGCTGACGGGCGACGTGGCCGACGTGACGGCCGCCGTCGAGGCGGGCGCGCGCTACGCCAAGGAGCAGGGCGTGTTCGTGGGCCAGTCGATCCTCGGCGCGCCCCACGAGGAGCTTTGGAACTTCCTGTAAAAACATCAGCAAAGGAGGCGTCCGGCCAACGGCCGGACGCCTCCTTTTTTCATGCGGCGGAATTTTTATTTGGGCGGCTCGGGCATCACCGCGTAGATGGGCGGGGTCACGTCGAGCGCGACCGGGCCGGGCGGCCCGTGCTCGGAGAGCCAGGCCTCCCGCTCCGCGTCGAGCGTCTCCCGGAGGGCGTAGGGGTCGGGCCGCCCTGGCAGCGAAACCTCAGCGGGCGCGGGGGTGGGGACATACGCCTCGGGGCAGGCGGGGACGGCCAGCTCGGTGAGGATGGTTTCCCGCTGTCCGGGCGTGATCGCGCCCCCGTAGTAGGCCGCGAGGGATTCTCCCCAGCGGTGGTCGGCGAGCATCGTCCGGTCGTCCCGAAGGAAGTACCGGAAGCTCACCCGTCCCGATTTGACGACGTTCTGTTCGAGCTGCGGGTCGAGGTGGTACCATTTCCCGTCGAGCTGTACGACGGTCCACGCGTGGTCGACGAATTCCCCCTCGACCGAGATCGTGAGCCCCGACACATATTGCGCCTTGTAGCCCATCCGCCGCAGCAGCACGGCCATTGCGGCGGCAAAGTCCTCGCAGGAGCCGACGCCGAAGTGCAGCGGGCTGAGGGCGCGGTTTTCGAGGTAGGGGGGCGGCGCGTCCGGGTCGCCGTGGTACCGCCACGCGTCGAGGCCCACCGGGTCGGCGAAGTAGACGTTCTCGATAAGCCAGAGGTAGACTGCGCGGATCTCCTCCGCGGGCGGAAGCTCCCGCGCCAGAATCGGCGCGGCGATCCCGTCCGCCAGCGAGGCGATCCACGCGTTTTCGAGCGGCAGCGCCGCGCGCCCGGAGGGCGCGGGCGCGGCGCTCTCCGCTCCCGGCGGAGCCTCGGCGGCTTCGGAAGCGGCCGCCGGCGCGGGAGAAGGCGGCTTTGCCGGCGCGCCGCAGCCCGCGAGCAGGAGCAGGGACAGAAATAAAGCGGCGAATTGTTTCATAAGGGTTCTCCCGTCGGTTGGTACCCTCATTATAATGGGATAGGGCGGGAAAAGCAAATATTCGGTTGACAGCTGTCCCCTGCGGAGGGTACAATTTTGTTAATAGAGTGTGTACATCAGAGGGAGGTGCGGGGATGCGGCGGATGCTGGCGGCGGTCCTGGCGCTGCTTTTTTTGTTCGCGGGCTGCGCGCGGGCCGCGCCGCTCCCGGAGGACGAACCGCCCGCCGCGCCTGCGCGCCCGGAGGGCTACGCGCGCTCCCTGCTGGACGGGGAGGGGCGCGCCGCCTACGACGAACTCTGCTCCGCGGCGGAAGGCTGGCGGGTGGGGGAGGAGATCCCCCTTGCTTCCCCGGCGTCCGCACGGACGATACAGGCGGCGTACGACGCGCTGCTGCTCGACCGGGCGGAATTCTACTGGCTGCGCTGTGAAATCCCGGCGGGGGAGCGGGCCGACCGATTCACCCTGGCGGTGGAGGAGGGACTCACCCTCCCGGCGGTGCGGGAACGACAGCGGCAGATCGACGCGGCCGCGGACGCCCTGCTGGACGGCATGGAGGGCCTGCCCGCCCCGGAGGCGGCCGTGCTGGCGCACGACGCGCTCCTGCGCCGCGTCTCCTATGAGGAGGGCGCGCAGGGCGGTGACGCGGGCAACCTCTACGGCGGACTGGTGCGCTGCGGCGGGGTGTGCGGCGCCTACAGCCGCGCCTACCAGTACCTCATGCAGCGGCTGGGCGTGCCCTGCGCCTTTTTGAGCGGCACGAGCGTGCGGGGAATCCCCCACGCGTGGAACGCGGTGAAGCTGGAGGACGGGTGGTACTACGTCGACGCGACATGGGACGACCTGCCCGACGAGACCGGCTACCTCTACCACGACTACCTGCTCGTCACGCTGGAGGAAATTTCCCTCGAGCACTTCCCCGAGCCGGGGCAGTACCGCGAGCTTCCGCCGGGGGACTCCGACCGCTACAGCTACTACCGGCAGTTCGGCTACTGCGCCGACCTCGGCGACCCCGACCCGGTCGCGGCGATGGCGGCGGGCTTCGCCCGCCGGCTCGCGGATCAGCCGCTTCCGGCGGCCAAGCGGCCCGTCTTCCTCGAAATCAAGCTCTTCGGGGAGTACGAGGCGTTTACCCGCTGGCGGGATATCTACCACAGGGACATCTTCCCGTTGCTGCGTGCGGTTTCCGCTCGGCTGGAGGAGGAAAACATCCCGGTGGAAATCGACACGACCGGCTACATCGAATATAACTACAACGACAATACCCAGGTGCTGACGCTCTTCCCGAACGCGTCGGCGTCCGTATGAACGACCGGAAAGGAGAGCGCGCCATGTCTGAGTTTGACGACAACCGCCCGCAGAATGAAAACGGGGACCCCTCCCCGCAGGAGGAGCCCCGCCCCGCGCCGGAGCATTCCGGGGTGGACGCGGGGGCCGCGCCCCCGCCGCGCGATGGGAAGAAGCCGAAACTCAGCCGTCCCGCGCTGATCGCGCTGGCCGTGCTGGCGGTCTTCCTGCTGGTCGGGGCGCTGGGCTGGTTCATCACCCTCAGCTTCCCGAAAAACCCCGTCAACGCCCCGGCGGCGCCCGTGGAATCCGAGCCGTCCGGCGAGTGGAACTACCCCTCGCAGGACGCGATGAAGACGCTCACCGTCGACGATTTCTACCTGCCGCTCGACGGGGCGGTCCGCGTCCGCTGCGACGTTCCCGCCTCCCAAAACGGCCTGTCGGCCGGCTTCCTTGAGGAGAAGGTTACCTTCGACCCGCCGGTGGAATTCACCGTCGGGCAGGAGGATGAAAAGTGCTTCCTCCTGTATGTGGAGGACGGCAAAAACCTCAGGGACGCCCGGCTCAAAATCAGCTATTACAACAGCGACTACGACTACGAAACGGTGGTGGATTCTCACTTCTCCGCACGGGTGAGCCTCGGGGAGGGGGCGGCTGGAATCCCGATCGAGGGACCGATCTTCGTCGAGTTTTCCGACGAGCTCGACCCGGCGTCGGTCGCGGGACAGGTGCAGCTGCGCCTGCCGTCCGGCCCCGACGCGGAGGCGGAGGGCAAGGGGAGGAGCGTCCCCTGCCGGGTGAGCGCGGAGGGCAATCTCGTCAAGCTCGCGCCCGAGGCGATGCTCGATTATAACACGAACTACTCCGTGACGGTTCCGGCGGGCTTCGCCTCGAAGAACGGCCTGGCCCTCTCGACGGCGCGGGTGATGGAGGTGCGCACCGAATCGCGCGACTTCTCCCTCATCATGACCAACTGCGGGGTCAACACCTTCCACCCGGACGACGAGGTCGCGCTTGAATACCAGCTCGACACCGTCGCCAAAAAGGGACGCGAGGCCACCGTCACCCTCTGCCGGCTGACCGGCTTCGACCAGTACGCCGACATCCTGCTCGGCCGGGACCCGGAGAGCGCGCCCGAGGCGATCGGGCAGGCGCGCACCGAGCAGATGAAGGAGGGCCTCAACACGGTCGCCTTCCCGAACCCCGGCAGGGGCTACTACGCGGTCGTGACGACGGTCATCGACACCAAGACGAAGGAGCCGGTCACCGACTACAAGGCCTTCCAGGTTGCGACCGCCTCCCTCTACATGCAGTCGGCCCAAAAGCAGATGCTCCTCTGGCTCAACGACTCCGCCACGGGCGGCAGCCTCGCGGGCCACACCGTAAGGTTTACCCAGGACGGGAAGGAGGTCGCCTCCGCCGTGACGGGGGAGGACGGCAGCGCGGTCTTTTCCTTTGAGCCGCCCGCCTACGAGGACCCGGCCGCGGCGGAAAGCTACTACGGCAAGGGGATGCCCCCCGCCAAGCCGGTGCTCTTCACGATCTACGACCCGTCGGGCGTGCCGGTCTACGCGGACGTCACCCGCGGCATGACGACCGAGGCGTACTACTACGGCGGCGACTTCGGGCGCAGGGAGGACCGCTACTACGCCTTCTTCTATCTCGACCGGGCCCTCTACCGCCCGACCGACACGGTCCGCTTCTGGGGCTACCTGAAGCCCTACCGGATGAACCGCGGGGCCATGCCGTCGGCCGTGACGGTCACCCTCGACCCGGACGGCGTCAACCAGCAGGTGCGGGCGGCGGTCCAGGCGGACGGCACCTTCACGGGGGAATTTTCCTTTGAGCAGATCGTGAGCCAGGACTACGCCGTGCAGGCGGCCATCCCCTGCACCCCCTACACCGACCCCTACAGCGGCGAGGTGGTGTCCACCCGCGTCCTGGATTCGATCTACATCGACGTCAAGGAGTTCACCACCCCCGCCTATACGATCGCGGGCGAGGTCGACGGGATCATCTACCGTTACGGCGACGAGGTGACGGCGACGATCACCCCCACCTTCTACGACGGGACACCGCTCCCGAACTACCCGCTCGAATTCAGCCTCTTCAACCCCTACAGCGGCAACTTCGAGGCGGTGCGCACCGTGACGACCGACGCCCAGGGGGTGGCGCGCGTCACCTTCAAGGCGGGGGAGGGGGTCACCGAGGGCAAGTCCTCCTGGACGCCCCGGGCCGGTTACTACTACGTCAAAATCGCAAACGACGGGGAAAACGTCACCTTCCAGGGCCGGTACGTCTACGTCCCCGCCAACGTGATGCTGCGCCCCTCGCTGCGCTTCGGCGCGGACGGCAACGCATCCCTCACCGTGCTCGCCAACCGCATCGACCTGAGCCGCGTCACGAGCCGGGAGCAGGCGGACGGCCTGATCGGCGGCTACTACGACTACAACGACAACTACGACAGGAAGTACGACGTCCTCGTCGGCGAGCCGGTCGACATGCAGCTCTCCTTCGACGCGCGGTACGACTATTATGATCCCAAAGGGGAGTACCAAAGCGGGAAGGTCGGCGGCATGGTTCCGCTCACGGCCGGGCGCGGGACGCGGGAAGCCCTCATCGAGCAGGAGTTCGACGGGAACTATTACGCCTATGTGAGCGCGAGCGTCTCCTACCGGGCCAACGGCAGCGAGATCGTGGCGGGGGCCTACGCCGACAACGGCAAGCCGTGGCCGGGCGACCGGGACGCCGAGAAGGAGGCGATCCGCGGCTACACCTTCGACATCTACAAAAACGGCGCGCGCAAGCCGGTCCAGCAGTATGAGCAGTACCTCGCGCGCAGCTTCGTCGAGGCGGACGTGGGGGACACCCTGCGGTTTGAACTGCGGCACGAGGGCGCGCCGGTCGGGGACGCGAACGGCCGGATGCTCTACACCTTCCTCCAGGACGAGATCGTGGGGCGCGGCGGCGTGGGCGACGGGTTTGAGCTGACGGTGGGCCAGCAGCACGCGAACAGCATCCTCGTCGTGGCCGCCTACTTCGACGGGCGCGACGTGCACGCGGTCAGCAACGCCTACGTGCGCACCAAAAACGAGAGCATGGCGCTCACCGTCGAGGCGTCTACCGACAAGGAGGCCTACCGGCCGGGCGAGCAGGTGACGGTGAAGGCGAAGGTCACCGACCGCGCCGGCAGGCCGGTGAGCGGCGAGATGGTCGTGAGCGTCGTGGACGAGGCGATCTTCGCGCTGCGCGAGCAGTACTTCGACGTGCTCAACGAGCTCTACGGCGAGCTCGATTTCTACACCTACTACGTCTATAAATACACGACCTCCGCCGGGGACATCGACCCCTTCAACCAGAGCGGAGACGGCGGCAAGGGGGACGGCGACAACCTGGCGGCCTACGACAGCTTCCGCAAGAACTTCAAGGACACCGCCGCCTTCTATCCGCTGCGCAGCGACGCGAACGGGGACGCGTCGGTCACCTTCACGCTGCCCGACAACGTCACCTCTTGGCGGATCACAACGATCGCGATCGGCGACAACCTCTACGCCGGGTCCTCCAAGACGAATTTCGCCGCGACGCTGCCCTTCTTCGTAAAGCCGGTCATCAGCCCCAAATACATCGCGGGCGACGAGGTGGCCGTCCTCGTGCAGGGCCACGGCGACGCGCTCTCCGAGGGGGGTGAGATTTCCTACCAGGTCCGCGTAACCGGCGACGGGGTCGACCGGACCTTCAACGAGACGGGCAGGGCCTACCAGCCGGTCCAGCTCAACTTCGGAAAGCTCGCGGAGGGCGAATACACCGTCACGTCAACCGCGCAGTTCGGCGGGATGCGCGACACGGTGGAGCTGCCGCTCGCGGTCATCCACAGCAACCTCGAGCTTGTCGTCAACCGGGAGATCGACCTGCAAAAGCCCATCGACATCCAGGCGATGCGCTACCCCGTGACCATCACGATGTACGACGAGGAGTTCGAGCCCTACTATCTGAGCGTCTCCTCGCTGCTCACCCACTACTGCTTCCGCGTCGACCAGCGCATGTCGCGCTATGTCGCCAAGCAGGCGCTCTCGTCCCACCTTGAGCCCGAGCAGC